>JAMCZF010000009.1:7314-9781 GCA_023485825.1 Candidatus Martarchaeota archaeon | reverse complement strand
GTGCGCTCGCGGAAGTACCTTATGCGGTCGGGGATACCGCCGGCTTCGCCGGCGGAGAGGACCCGCCCGTGCGTGGGGTTTATAAGGGGTGAAGCCCCTTATGTCATGAACAGTTCACATGCCCGTCGCCTCAGCCACAAAACAGTCTGCACAATGCACTACTGCACAGTCGTTTTTCTTTTATGCCTGACTAATGAGAAAGCCCCTATGAATCCCAGAACAAGCATTGATGGCATAATGCCTGCGGCAAGGCTTATCCACAGAGTTTTATGGAAGGAGTTTGAACTGGCCTCTGCTTGCTCTGATTTGATTTCAGCCTCAAACGCTGCATCTGAAGCGGCGCAAGGACCGCTGATAGCCCTGGCGGCAGGTTTGCGCTCTGTTGTACCCTGTACACCACCGCACTGCTTCCTTGCCTGCGTTGTAGCTGCCTGCCTAGCTGCAAGGGCAGCAGTCTGATTGCGCCTTAAGTCAGGAACGTTTAAAGTCCTGATAGCGCCATTGCTGTTCCTGATTGGTTCTGGTGCGGAATTGGCGTTTTCCCCAAGGTTAGCGCGACCTTCGGCCGTGACTGCGGGCCCTGGCTTGGCAAGTGTTCCCTCTTCAAGGACGTAACTGGAATTCTGCATCACGCCATTGAGGATAATGCTCACCTCTTTCCTGGTTCCAAACACCGCCAGCTCGTTGCCGACAGGACCATTAACAACATGGCACTGTGCACTGTCCAGATCAAATACCTTCACATCCATGCCCTTTCTATGGACCATCTTCACGACATCTTCCCTTATTGCATGTGTAGGTCGCATTATTATACCGAGATTCCTGTATTTCTCAGGAACAGGTTTGCTGCCGCTGAGGCTCAATCCAACTGTATCGCATGCCATCATCCCGCCTCTTTTAATCTCCATCATTGCCGCATATGACGGCACGGTTATTCCATACACTGAACCGCCTGGCGGCATTATTACCTCTACGTCCTTGCCCAGCCAATTTTCCGGCAGCGGGTTGGACGCTCTCATGCTGGTGCACGAAGCAAGCGCAAGCGTGCCTGTGAGCCCTGAGACTGCAAGCTTCCTTATAAACTTTGTTTTCATAATATCACAGCCATTCCATTTGCCTGTCCATATATAAATGCTTATCTAAGGGCGTAGGTTGCGCCTCTGAGGTTTGCATTGCTAGCGTTTATCCCCTCGAAGTTCCTCCTTCCGCTGCGGTATAGGTTCTGCGCGTCATGCGCTTCTTTGTTTTTTGTTGCCATTTTATCACTCTGTTTCTTGACCTCTGACGAGATGCGTGTGTTTTTTGAGATATATACGCGTTTCTACGTTCTAAGATTATGTTGGAGATGCTAAAAACATGTCATAGTATGCTTATTTTAGCATGACGGCCCCTTTTATAGTCTTGAAGTCATGACCCCCTGTTAGGACCTTTGCATTGGAAGTCCTTGCCGTATGCAAAACAAACGCGCCTCCAAGGTTGAAGTTTGGTATTTCTTTCTTTACTTGTGAATGCAGTATTCCAACTCCTTTCGCGAACTCTGGATTTCCAACAATTATCTTCGACAACGACGCAATGGAGCTGAATACTGTATTAACGTCTTTGCCTGCTCTGGATAACTTCGATGTGATCTCTGCGACAGTCACATGCTTGTTAATATCTCGACCTCGCCACTTTGAGTAGCGGAGTTTCTAACCCTCTGACCTAAATCAATTTACCAAATCGACTTTTACCAGCGCAGATTGAGGTTTTCATTTCCCCGTATCTGAGGGGAAAATCACCCAAGACTGCCTACGTCATAAGAAGTTCGATGTGGCGAACAGTTAATAGAGTGCTATCTTCGTGGAAAGAATATAACTAAAACTATTTGAGCATTTCTTAGATTCTTTTATCAAAAACCTATTTCCTCTGATTTTGCGTTTTAACGCACGATCTGACTTATTAATCATTTACTTAAAACAAAAATTTTCGTTTAAGCATACGAAAATTAGGCCACATTTCTGTCGTCGGAAGTTGTTTTTAGTGGCGAAAGATACGTTTTCGTGCATGTACTTTTGAAATGTCATCTCTATGGAATTCAATTGTTATTTTCCATGATATTGGCAAAAAATATGTCCCACGAGCAAAAATGCTTTCTTTGCCCTTGTTTTTTCAGTTAAGTTGGATGGCTTAACCAATGGCCCTGGTTTTCCATAATTCTGGAATGAGCTGCTTTTTTTACCATACTTTTTATTTCATATAATTGAAAATCAATAAAACTAAATAAAAAGTCCATATATTTCATTTAAATGAAAAACTGTTTATTTATTGTTTTATAAGCTCTTCAGTGGGCCTTTTAATCCATAGACCTCAGTGTGAATTTTTTCCCTAATCAAGGCAAAGAAGATGGGGAAGAAGGTTGAGGAGATAAGCGAAAAGGACACGACAAAGATGTGCTCTGCATGCGGAAAGATGCACGGCATGAAACTGT
>JAMCZF010000009.1:6565-7304 GCA_023485825.1 Candidatus Martarchaeota archaeon | reverse complement strand
CTGCCATTTTTTTTATTGATTGTCGCCATTCTATCACGTTAATTTTTTGTTTTTCCAGATATATACTTTGTTGCATTCTGGGATTATGTTGGAAATGCTGAAAAGATGCCAATAGCATACTATTTCAGCATGACGGCCCCTTTAATGGTCTTGAAGTCAGAATCTCCTGTCAGGACCTTTGCATTGAGCGTCTTTGCCGTATGCAAAACAAACGCGTCTCCAAGGCTGAAGTTTGGAATCTTTTTCTTTACCTGTGAATGCAGTATGCCAACGCCTTTTGCAAACTCCGGATTTCCGACGATTATCTTTGACAACGATGCGATTGAGCTGAATACAGAACCTACGTCCTTTCCTGCCCTGGCCAACTTGGATGTGATCTCCGCGACAGTCACTATGCTTGTTAGTATGTCCTCATTCTCGATAATGTCCTTGGCCTTCCTTCCGGGTTCGCTGCCCACAAGATACTCGATCCAAGCCCAAGAATCAATCACGTATCTGCTCATCCAACTCGTCCTCTCTCGTCATGTGGCCTGCACCCTTGAATGCGCCGAACCAGCTCTTCCTCGCCTTCTTGACAATAATCCGTATCGATTCACCAGGTACGATGCCCTCGTGCTCGACTATTGACTTTGGTATGCTGACAACTATGGAGCCTCCTAGCTTTCTTGCGGTTACCAGTGCCATTTCTTCGGTTTCCATGAGGATATTATGAGAGACAAAATATTTAAGTTTAACTATG
>JAMCZF010000009.1:1963-6555 GCA_023485825.1 Candidatus Martarchaeota archaeon | reverse complement strand
CTGGTGAATCGATACGGATTATGTTGGAAATGTTAGAACTATTTGTCTTCACGCAGTCGGAGTGCTACTTCCTGGACAGGACCTACTTGAAGGGGTTCTCTACTGTTATCCCAGGGATCCTTCCGAAGTCCTTCTCGTTTTCCGTCATTATTGCATGTAGACCATTCTCTTTCATGGTTTCCGCAATAAGCACGTCCCATATCTTTACGCCGCATCCTGCCGCTGCGACTGTGGCCCTACTCGCTGTGACACTTGTATAATCCAGCTTTACCCAAAATTCCGATTTAAAGAAATAATCAAGTATCCGTACGGCCTCCGAAGGTAAAATAGGATTTTCAATAAATTCAGTCAGCACATTGTAGAGCTCCAGCAGCACCTGGACGGATATTATAAGCTTCCTATTGTTTTTGCGCAGTTCACCAAGGAGGCCCGTAACCGTTTGGTGCTTCTTTAAGTCTGACTTGTCAAATGCATAAACCAAGATCGAGGTGTCAATGAACATTCTATCTCGCATGCCAATCCCCTCGCGTACCCCTGATTTTCCCTAGGTTATATCCTTTCTTCATTAGTGCAAACAGGCGTTCTGTGGCTATCTTGCTCTCTTCCGACTCCTCCTTGTTTTCACTTGACAGCGCCTCCTTAATCACCTCTGAGAAACTCATGTTGCCTGACTTCTTTTTAGTCAACATTTCGTATACCTCATCTGACACTGCTATCTGCCTCGCCATCTGACCACATTATACATATGTATGTATATGTATATATATGTTCTGTTTCGAAGGCGCAAAGCATGTGGTCGTTGATGTCTTTACCTGCCATATAACCTACCTACTTATGAGGGTTGCCGAGCATCTTGCGCAACAGGAGAAAATCGACAAGTTTTGGGATGATATGTCGTCTGAGGCAGGGGAAATAAGGCTTCTTGATACCAAAGATATACATGGTAATAAAAAGTTCCAGATGATTCCAAACAATGATTTGCAAAGGAATATCGTCGAGAAACTGGAGTTTAGAAAGCAACTACCTGTTGGCACTATGTTGCAAGAATGAGTTCAGAAAGGCAGGTATACAAGTCATGAGGACTTTAACCGGTCTCGTTCCTTATTCCATTAAGGGCTCTATTGTCGGAAACTGGCCTTCTTAGTTCTAACTTGAGCTCCTGCCAGGCTATGGCACTTGTGTAAGGCCTTTGCCCGGCTTCACCGGTGCATGGGCCATATCAGCGGTTTTGGTTTGTCTTTAGGACTCCACGCCCATCTGTCCCTGCAACCCGGTTCCTTTCATCGTACCTAACAAGAACCGAGGCGAATCCTTGCAACTGAACCCTCGCCAATTTTATTAGTTCCTGCTTTTGGGTCTGCTCCACAGCATGTTCTGTGGCGAAACCGCCCAGCTTTCTTATCACGGTTTTTTTCATGACATCATTTTCCATTTAGATATCCACATTCATATGCTTTTGCCTTGGCTGGAATTTGCCTTGGCTGGAATTTTGCCGGGAATTCTAAGAAATATTATAGTGAAAGCTCACATATAAGCCAAGGGACTTGAGCTCAGACACTCCCCTATTTATGACTTCCTGGGTTATGAAAGGCAACTTTATGCTTTTTGCCGGAGCTATTACCATTATCTCGTCGCCTTCCTTAAGTTTCTGAGGTGTGATTGCCGTATGTCATCACTTAAAAATTGAGCTATAAAAAAGAATCGTATTAGATAAGGGGCGAAGCCCCTTATTTTTCATACAACCTACAACTCCACAAAACAAATGTATATAAAGATAGCAGTATATGTTATCTCTGTGAGACCTCATAAAATAAGAGCGCAGGCGGTTCTTGAGTTCCTGAGCCAGTACTCCTCCGAGTTATTGATACTCGTAGTTGCCATAGCTGCGGTGTACGCGATACAAATACCGACGCAGCAGCAGACCTACTCCCCCTCATACTGTTATATATCGCCTGCACTGCCATGCGGCCAGGTCATAGTGACCAGCAACTCGATCGCCACAGTTATCAGCGTTATCTTCACAAATGACGTGGGCCAGTCGATATACCTTCCAGGTGATCCTGCGTTCTATGCTGCACCTACTGCAACAAGTGCGTATACTGCCGGGACGTGCGGCACTACCGCAACGAGCAATGTCCTGAGAGCAGGCAGCTCCACAGTCTGCAGCGCCACCATAAGCGGCTTCACTGTGAGGGCAGGCGCGCAGCTTCAGCCGTTGTTCTATATAAACTACGAAATCTGCAGCAATCCCACATGCAGCTCCATCGTCAACAATCCAAGTACGTTCAGGGGCGAGAACACAGCAGGCAGCGCGGTGGGCTACGTGACCCCTACGGGCGGAGTGAGCATCTCGCCTCCTGCATCCACGACGAGCACAAGCACCACGAGCACGACGACATCTACATCAACCTCGACATCTACTACAACTACCGTAAGCGCGTCGAGCGGCTGCACGGTGCCGGAGTGCATGTACGTGGCAAACCAGGGCAGCAGCAACGTCGTGATAGTCAACACAGCCACGAATACAGTGGTAGGTTCAGTAAATAATAATGGCGTAGCTCTGAATGACCTTAACGGCGTTACCCTATCTCCCGGGGGAACATACGGATACCTGACCAATGACGGTGGACTTGACCCTAATACTATTATATTTAGCACTTCAACGAACATCATAACAGGTGTTGTAACTCCTACTCCAAGCGGAGGCAATAGCGGTAACGCAAATGGCGCCGCATTTGCTCCGAACGGCACCTATGCGTATATCCCATTAAGCAACATAAATGTAGTAGACACATCTACCAACACTGTAACAGGAACAATAAACATGCAACCATATGGAGGTCAGACTTCTTATATCGCTTTTTCGCCGGATGGGACTTACGCGTACATAACAACAACAATCGATGAGAATGTGTTGATATTCAACATTGAGACGAATAGCGTTGTTGGTGCAATAAACAACGGCTTTGTCAACCCGTGGGGAGTAGTGTTTACCCCGAACGGCAGATATGCATATGTAGCAAACGAAAACAATGAGGGGACCGGCCCAAACCCCTCTGGAAACGTAGTGGTGATAAGTACATCCACAAATACAATAGTAGGTGCTATCTCATCTGGCATGGCAAACCCCACTGGTGTCGCAGTTTCTGCAGATGGTAACTATCTATATGTTGCAAACTATGCGACGAACAATATTGTGATATTTAATACCACAACAAACGCATTGATAGGCAGCATTACTGGTGGAATATCCGTACCGTATGACATCGCCTTCTACCCCGGCCTTACCGTCACGATCTCGCCTCTGTACACCCAGACCATAATCTCCGGCGACTCGGTCACGTTCACGGCAACGGGCCATGCTGGCTCAGGCGGGTATTCATATCAGTGGTACACCGCCCCTGGCGCAGGCCAGTGCTCGTCTTCCGACACTGCCATATCGGGAGCGACATCGAGCACCTACACTGCGACCCCAAGCTCTACAACTTACTATTGCGTAAAGGTCACAGATTCGTCGGGTGGCACAGCATACTCATGGGCGACGGAGGTGGTTGTGAATGTTCTAAATTCAGAATTGGAGGGCATAGCTGTTTCGCCAGACGGTTCTACAGTATATGTGTCAGGTACATCTGGTACTTTACTGGGCGGTCCAACAATGTATGCAATCAACACATTGACTAACAGCGTGCTTGCGCTGCCCATTTATTATGCTAATCAGGTTGCAGTAACTCCAGATGGCAAGTATGTATATGCTACCAACGTTGGCTCTGGCGCTGTAAATTATATTTACAAGATTAGTACGCTGACAGATTCGATAACAAATACAATAAGCATAGACGTAACTGCTGGCGGCGGAGGATATGTAGCGATTACACCAGACGGTAAAACGGCATATCTAGGCTACATTGATGGCAGTGCAGCACCGAATTCGGTTTACGCGCTTAACACAAGCACGAACACTATAACCAACAGCATTTTAGTTGGTCCTTGGGTTGGTGGAGGCTACGTTGCCGCGGCTCCGGATAACTCTTTAGTGTATGCGGATATTGGAAGCACGAATGCGGGTGTTAATGTGATCAGTACCCTGACGAATACTGTTGTGAACAGCGTCTCATTCAACACGAACAACGGCTATAATCCAAGCGGGATGGCAATAACGCCTAGCGGCGCGCTGTTGTATGTTGCAAGCGCGAGTGGCAATATAATAGTAGTGAGCACATCCACAAACTCCGTAGTAAATGCCATACCTGGTGTAGTAGCAGTTGGAACTGACCCCTCAGGGCTAGCTATAACCCCAAGCGGCAGCACGGCGTATGCGACAAACCTTGCCCTCAACACGATTAGCGTGATCAACATTCCTACAAACACAGTCACAAACACCATCCAAAACGTAGGATACGAACCTGTAGCGGTGGCATTTTCACCTAATGGCGAGTACGCCTATGCCGCCTCTTCTTTCAATACTGCCAACACTGCATGGTCCGGCAGGCCTTACGGCGAGGTGGACGTGATTGATGTGGCGAGCAATACTGTGATAAAGAGGATAAACTACACAGACTCCAGCTCGTAAGGCCAGGCACGAACACGAAATC
>JAMCZF010000009.1:0-1953 GCA_023485825.1 Candidatus Martarchaeota archaeon | reverse complement strand
ACGAAATCACCTTTATATAGGTGAACCGGCCCAACTGGTTATGCGTTCATAGGGGCTGGAATTACATGAAAATAGCACTTGCAGTTGCGTTTATGGCACTTATGGGCACGGCCTACGCCTATGTCTATATCGCGCCCATCTACACTGGCGCAGCGGGCCGAGGCTGCGTGCAGCCCAACGCCACATATATAAGCTGCCCTGACGGCAGCAACATAACCGTGGCCGTAACGGTGTCTGCTCCAGATACCCCGCTCCTCGGCAATTACACGGTCTGGCAGGTCGGCAACCGGAGCAGAAGCCTTGCGGCCCTGACGGGCACGAACGGCCAAGGATGCGAGATCGGCTACGGGCAGAGCGCAATATGCTTCATAAGCATTGCGCCGTTCTCCGCGTTCTCAGGCAATGAAACGAGCGTAGAGAACATAACGCTGAGGCTTATACCATCAAGGTACCCGCAGAGTGCGTATACGCAGAACATCAGCATTACGGTACAGCATACACTGAGCGCGAACGGCCTCTCCGCTGTTTCCGCATACCAGTCAGCGTATTCCCAGTACAGCCTGAGGAGCAATGCCTATGCATATGCGTGCAGCGGCTACGCGCTGTGCAACTCAACCATACAGGGCAGCATAGCGTCAATAGGCGGCGCGCTTTCCGGCGCGTACAACAGCATACTGGTGGGAGATTACCAGAACTCGATGTTCAACGTGAGCCTTGCAGCCGCAGAACTCAAGGACAGCAACTCAAGCTTCAATGCATTTGAGTCTACAATAAGCGCAGTTGTGAAGGATGTGATCGCAGGCAGGTCATACATAGCAAACGCCGCCGATGCATATGTCAACAACACCGCCGCACTGAACAACTGCAGTTCATCCAACCATACAACTGCCGGGGAGTACCTTGCGGGCAAGATAAGCGAGGCCGAGTCCGAACCCCAGCCGATATCGGCCGATGGCGCAAAGAGCTACGAGGAGTACGCATCGGGCCTCTCAGACAACGTGAGCAGGATAGTATCGAGCTGCGTGAAGTCGGGCACGTTTGCCGCATCGGCGGGCTTCAGCCTGAATCTTGGCAACCTCGTCCTGGGCTCCGCTGCGGAATACATAATAATTGCAATCGTCATAGTAATAGCCATGCTGTACATAAGGTCGGCTCTGGTTACAAGGTCGGAAATACGCAGGATACGGGGCGATCATGACAGTCATGGGACGGGCGCGCAGCATGGGGAGCCCAAGAATCCGGGGGGCGATTCGGGCGGATCAGCGGAAAAAGCCGGCACCGACTCGGTAGAGCACGTAGATAAGGATGACTACGTGCAGAAGATATCAAAAGGCGACGAAAGATGAGCAGTGTCTCAGACAGGATGTACGCATCGCTCAGGGGCATCTACCGGCCAAGGTACATGGCACTGAACATAGCCGTTGCAATTTTGTATTATTATGTTTTTAGCTTCCTGATAAGGTACCAGAACTATGGCATACTTCTCGTCAATGTGCCGGCATATCTCGAGTATGCAATGATAGCCACGGCCTCTGTCCTGCTCACGATATCCGTGTACTCCATCCGCAACACGCTGCGGAACCGGGCGAAGGTCACCGCCAGCTCGTTAAGCGCGGTGACCCTGGTGCTCGGCGGGGCATTGGGGGGGTGCGGCTGCGCGCAGCCGCTCATCATGGGTCTTGCCGCGTTCGGGATAAGCTCATCTTCGCTCTTTTCCGCCAATGCGGTGCTGACATCATATACCGCGCAGATATTCATCGCCATGATAGCCGTGAACGTGGCGCTGACCCTGTACTATCTCAACAAGCTGTCCACATCCTCCTGCAGGATAAGGCCCGCGAAGAAGCGCTGATGCCGCATTGCTTTTGTTTTGGCGTATACGTTAATGCTGCGAAGCATTATAGGTCTTCGCTGCGATTACTGCACGTGGGTGTGGATGGGGTACACGGATAT
>JAMCZF010000002.1 GCA_023485825.1 Candidatus Martarchaeota archaeon | reverse complement strand
AAGTGGGGTCAAGTTCGTTCCGCGCACTAAATGGGAGTATATCCTGGTCCACACCTCGTTAATGGCATTTACCGAACAAGGAGCATAACGGAGTACCTTCTTCTGTCAAGAGACAGCATGGAGAAGGGAAGGGACTGCGCCGTGATACCGGCGCAGGTACTGCTTGCGCTTCTGGAGAAGTCAGAGCGGGATCTGTGAACGGTATAAAGGCATGCGGCAGTCAATGCCGTGCTGTGCAGAAGCATACAATCACCGCAAGGCGATAACAGGCGGCACTGCCTGCGGGACAGCTGGCAAGAACGCCTGAGCCACTCAATCATGCCTGCGCGCAAAGAAATCTTTGATGGACTTTAGCATCTCTCCGGTCATTTTATAATTGGAGAGTTCTTCCTCGGACACCCACGCATATCTCAGGTGCTCAGGATGAACTATCCTGTTCACTGAACCGACTTTCACCGTGAAGTTGAACTGCCTTGCAGGCCTGCCATGCTCCTCAATATAATCGATATGGCCGAGATACTCGCCTATTGAGCTGAGGCGCAGGCCTGTCTCCTCGGCAAGCTCACGCGCAAGGGCATGGGGTATGGTTTCCCTAGGCTCGACCCCTCCACCAGGAGTCTCATATACATCAGGAAGGAAGTCGTCGCTTTTCCTCTGCAGGATGAGAAGCCTTCCTTTGTCTACAACAAACGCGCCAACGACGAGCTTCTCCACGTGCTCCGCTGCGGCTGCGGAGGCAAGCTCCTTGCACAGGTCTTCCAATAACGCCTTGTCCATGTAAATCAGAATGTCACAACCATGCTTCTTCTCCAAAGTTGGGGGATAACTTATAGCATTCCAATAATCGGGCTTTGTGTAATAAATAGCTTTTGTGTAAAAGTATTATGGAGTAGTTTTGGACTGCCGTCTTTCTTCTTCTAATTTGCAGGGGGTGTAGGGGTCAAGGTATACTATGAGCTTTAGCTCGTAGACAGGAATTGACCCCACCTTGATACGCAAATGTTTCGTTTCGAACCGAGGTTCCGGCTCAGATATCCAAACGGAGAGTTCTGGTCTCCTGGTAAATTCTACAGAAGTGTTGGAGATGTAGACTTGGAAACAACAAGGAATTATATACGGGCGCAGGACCACAGGCAGAAGACACTTGCAATGTAACTGCGCTGCAGGCGAGGGCGTCCTAAAAGCCGCACCCTTCAGGGTGCGGATGGACCCCGAGTGGGATTCATAAGGGGCGAAACCCCTTATCTTTACGAATACTATCCAACTCCCAGTAGGATAGCCTCAAACTACCCAATAAAAGCTTCGAGGCGTGGAAGACAGTTACGTCCTCAGGAAATTTATTCTTGGTTGCTTCAACAACAGTTCAAAAGGGTAGAAACTTCGCTACTCAAAGTGGCGAGGTTAAGATTCAGGTGCAAAATGCAGGCAAAGAAAATAATACTCATAGTCACAAGTATTAAAGCTATTGCGACAACACTACTAAGCACATGACCCAAATAAGAAAAATTGTCGGAGGCGGACTTAGTGGTTTAGCTACTGCTATAGCCCTTGCACATAAGGGTGAAACAGTTACGGTATACGAACGGTCAAAGACTATAGGCACTAAGTTCCCAGAAAGTGTGCATGCATTTAGAAATTACAATACTTTTATGGATGAAAATGATTTCATAAAGTCGAGAGGCTTCATTATAAACAACCTTAAACCTATTCATAAGATAATAAAATTTGGTCCCTCATTAAAGTTTTCAGAAACATATTCAAAGGATAAGCCACTATTTTATGCAACAAAAAGGGGTAATGTCAACAACTCATTAGACTATCAGCTCTCTGAGCAAGCAAAAAATCTTAATGTTGAATTCCAGTTCGGCACAACAAATAATAAGAGCTTTGATGTAATAGCTACCGGAGCAGCATTTGCAACAGAAATGGGATACGGACACCACTACACTGATGTAAATGTCAAAGATGACACTATCATATTTCTGCTAAATGATTATTTCGCTCCAAAGGGATACGCGTATGCCATACCATACGGTAAAAATGAAATTAGCATAGTTACGACCTCCTTTGTTCGTAGTAGTTTTAATAGCATGTCTACCTTATTTGATAGACTTATTGATAATGTGCCTGCTTTCTCTGAACTTATTGAGAGTGGAAAACGAGGTCCGGCTTTTGCTAAAATAGGATTTTCATATCTTCCGAAAACCGCAAAAGTTAAAAACTCGTTGCTTGTTGGCGAAGCAGCTGGATTTTCTGAAGCTGATAGGGGTTTTGGAATGCATTACGCATTAGAATCGGGTTTTCTAGCTGCAAAAGCTATAACTGAAAGATCTGATTACGATGAATTATGGAAAACATCTTTTGAGTCTAACTTAATCGTGGCCTTTAAGCGCAGGTTGATTTTAAACAATTTAGGAAATGAGCAGTATGATAAACTAGCTAATACTGGTACCGCAATGTCTAGCGATGAGTATTTAAAACACAAGAAAGCACAGACTACAAACATGTTTAAGCAAATATTAGACAACTTGCATACTGCTAACGAAATTAAAAAACACAGAAAGATGTTTGACATAACTCAGCTTAATGAAAGATTATGGAATTTAGACACAATCCCTACCCACAATTAGGTTTATAAAGACACTACTACTAAGAGTAATTATGGAACGGTTTTTTGCAAAAATCTTGCCAAAACATAAGGCTGCAGGCCTAATTGAACTGGGCAGACCGTGGAATGGTATAGGTAGCTCACTCATAATGCTTGCGGGAGCCTTTCTCGCTGCTCCGGCGTTCCCTTCAACTTGGACTTTGCTTGGCATAACGGCCGTTGCTCTATTCACTTACATGGCAGGTGGAACACTAAATGATATATTCGATGTGGAAATTGACAAGCTGAATATGCCCTATCGGGTATCAAAGCAAAAAGGAATATCAAGAAAAGAAGCATTCATCTTCGCAATCATCTTATTCTCACTAAGTAGTCTAATATCAATTCTTTTAAGTGTCAAGTTTTGGATAATAATACTCGTGTATACTGTTTTCACCATCGCGTACTCTTGGCCTCCGATATCTTTCGTTAAAAGAGGTTATCTAGCTCAGCTAGAACTAGCTTTTACGGCAGTGCTCCTCTCGGGATACGCGGGAGCAGTGCTCGTATTAAATACATATCAAGTTCCTCTACTAACTCTATTTGCCTTTGGCTCTCTCACTCTATTATTCAGCTTCATATTCATAATAAAAGATTTCAAAGATGTGAAGGGAGATAAAGTGGGCGGTAAACGCACACTGGCCCTGCGAATAGGTGTTAAAAATGCGAAAGCAGTTTCTGTCTTAGGCACGCTTATATTTCTTCCCCTAACTGCTCTATTGTTTAATACATTTTTTAATAGTCCATTTTTCCTAGTCCTTTCAACTTTAATGTTTTTGGCTTTGCTATACTCCGAGTACATGGCTGATAAGAAACCAGAAGAAATGTTCACCCTTGTGCGCCTCACCCTACTAGTATTTTACTTACTGACCCTATACCTTTCAATAAGTCGGTTCGTCTAACTGAAATTACTCTATTTCCTAGGTAGTGGAATAAAACTGTCGTGTCCCATCGACCTTATAAAATCTATCTGTTTCTCGCGTAGTGTTTTAATGTCCAACTGCATCCCTACAACTTTTTGGTCAAGCGTGGATAAGACCTCATCACTAGCGTTTACGAAAAGACAATGGGTATTGTTTTGCGCTGCACATTCTAATTCAATGCAGTTCATAATTCGCTCATGCACAACAGTTCCCCCCCCTGCATTGACACCTCTGAGCAAGTGGTCAACAAGTTCTTTTGATGGGTAATAACGTTTTGCAAAGGGATTTTGTATAACATTGAATTTGGTATATTTAGCTTTTTCAAAACTAAGGGTCTTATAATCGCCGAATCCAAACATCGCAGCAATATCCATAACCAGCTTATACCTATCTTCGAATTTTTTTAAGTTCATTGATACAGCCAAGCGATAAGTAAGCTCATAACCCGAAACCCAACCCCAATAGTATAACTCGCTTATTCCTTTCATACCCTCCCTAACCATATCATCCGTCATGCTCTTGATCATTTTCATGGGAAGTATACTCATTGGATCGTTAAGCAAACTTATTTCTCCTGGTTTGAATTTCAACTTGCCTGATATCAGTAACTTCATCATGAATTCATATAAGAATATACCTGCCATATATACCTCACTTCAGCAGAATTGATGTTGATTCTGATTCATTAACAATCATGCCTTTACCCTCCTGAATTTCAAAAGGAACAAAGCCTCTTTCGTGTCCAGTGTATCTTAGTTTTCTCACTTCTAGATAACTGCCTTCTTCTCCCGCAACACCAGTATAATGCATTGTTATTACACCGTCGCTAGCAAATTCTGAAACACCATCTTTTGTTAGAGATTCTGATCCTTCTTCAGCATCTGCTATTACAAGTGCAGTCGTTCTTAAGTCTTTCAGTTTTCGAATAAACACATAAATAAAGCGTTCACGATGCCCTTCTTTCCCACCAGATATAAATTCGCCACGATCCATGTGCTGCTTTACGCGACGTTCTAGTTCAACTTCTTGCACTTTTATATCTAGAGGTATGGAATAAATTTCTGTATTAATATAAAATACGCCAAGAGAATCAATGACCAATCGCTTTGCCGAAATTTCTTTAGCCGCGTCTTCAATTTTCGCATAAATATTCATATCTGTAGCATCTGCGGGAACATACAAAAACTTTACTAGCCCCTTTTTTTCAAGAGCCCCTAAATCCCATTTAAACAAACTTGCCTGAATTTTCAACTCCTCAGGGGGCTGTTCAAACGTAACGTATAAGCCAGGCTCATTTTTTATAGCCCCATTAAATATGAACGCCAATGCGAAGATCGACTTACCCGTTCCAGGTGTTCCAGATAACAAAACTGTAGAGCCTTTTGGAAATCCCCCTTTTACAAGATGGTCAAATCCAGGTATGCCTGTTTTAACACGTTCCATAACCACCACTCATTTTTAGATCTCACTGATAAACCTCTGCAGGTTTTACTTTGAATCCTTTTGGATTTAATTCGAAATCGTGTATGTACGGATCGTTATGTGTTTCACGCATTTTTAGTACAGTCATCGTTTTAGCATGCGCAGCTCCGATTAGCGTATTGTACATGACCACAACGCCATCGCAAGCGAACTCGCTCACCCCGTCCATGGTCAGCGTAGTCTTTTCACCTTCCGGCGCGGCAGTTATTACTATATTCGTAGTTCCAAGCTTCGACAGCTCATTCACCAGCAGGTACGTTATCCTCTTTTCCGACTTGCCCGTGTAGTAGGTCTTCTCGTTTCCCATCACCGATGCCACTTCAGGATTGCTGATTATGAAGCTCACCGGCACCTTGAATTGGTCTATGTTTATGGCGAAGTTTATGAGGCTGTCGAATACGAGGCGTGTTGCCTTTACTTTTTGCACCTGTTCCTCTATCATAGCGAAAAGGTCCATTTCGACCTTGTCCATAGGCACTTCCATTATGCTCAGCTTGCCTTGCTTCTCCAATGCAACAAGGTCCCAGCCGAACATGCTTGCCTGATCTATCAGCTCAGACTTCTTGGCATCCAGAGTGATGTATACACCATTTTCCCCCCGCATCGCCCCGTTGTAGAGGTACTGCATGCCGAATATGGTCTTGCCAGTTCCAGGAGTTCCTGTGATAAGAACGTTGAATCCCTGCGGTATGCCTCCTTCTATGAGCTCGTCGAATCCTGGAATGCCGGTCTTGACTCTGCCTACGTTCCCCATTGGTACGCGCCTTATTGCTTTGTTTTAATACTCCGAGCAGAAGCTTAATAAGCCTTTTTACACATAGCGAGGACGTCACTGAGCGTGTATATAAAACCTATTGTGCCATTGTATCATAAGTGCATGAAGAAATCCAAAGTTAGACGGCTGTCAGAACAGAACATAAAGCCTATTTGCAGCAAAGAAAAATATGTCATATACCAGTTTATCCAGTTAAATGAGCAATATTTTTATACCTTGCATGCCGCATAAATTGGATATACATGGGAGGCACTCTTTTTGGCAGGGATCTTGTCGCGATAGGGGATTTAGGAAGGAAAGGCATCGAGGACGTGTTGAGTAATGCGTCGGAGATGCAGTCGGTCCTTGAGAAGGGCAAGCGCGTCGATTACCTCAAGAACAACATAATGGCCACGTTGTTCTTCGAGCCAAGCACGCGGACAAGGCTCAGTTTCGAGAGCGCGATGCAGAGGCTCGGCGGCGGGGTCATAGGGTTTGCAGATGCGAACACTACCTCTACGATCAAGGGCGAAACGCTTGCCGACACCGTAAGGATTGTGGAGTCGTACTCGGACATTCTTGTTTTGAGGCATAACTGGGCCGGCGCAGCCAGGGAAGCCGCGAAGTACGCCAAAGTGCCGGTCATAAACGCAGGCGACGGAGCAGGGGAACATCCCACGCAGGCTCTCCTTGACCTGTTCACCATAAAAAAAGAGGCAGGGAAGCTCAGCAAGCTGAAGGTCGTAATCGCAGGGGACCTCAAGTACGGGAGAACATCGCACTCGTTTGCAGAGGCGCTGTCCCTGTTTGGCAACGAGTTCGTCTTCGTGGCCCCGGAAGAGCTGCAGATACCGGACAGCGTGTACAAGTCAGTGGTGAAGAACAGCGGGAACGCGCAGAAGTCAGAGTCGCTGAGCAAGGCCGCGGCAGATGCAGATGTAATATACATGACAAGGGTGCAGAAGGAAAGGCTGCCCAAACCTGAGGATTACCAGAAGTTCGAGCACGCTTTCAGGATAGACGAGAAGTTCCTGAAGAGCGTAAGGGAGGATGTCCTTCTTATGCATCCGCTGCCCCGCGTGAGCGAGATATCCCCGGAAGTCGACAAGCTCAAGAACTCAGTGTACTTCAAGCAGGCGGGCTACGGCGTGCCCATAAGGATGGCGGTGCTTGACATGATACTGAACGGGGACAGCAGGGATAGCTGAACCAGCACAGGCGCACCGGAAAGCCCGAATACCGCTCCCCAGCAAACGCTTTTAAGCGTTTGCTGCTTATATAAACTGTGATTCAATGGCAAAATCAACAAGGTCCGCGCATTACGATCGCGCTGCAGCGTATCACGACGCTCGCATGAGGAGGATGCTGCACTACCGCGAGCGCCATGCTGGCTGGCACATATTCAACAGTTTGTACTGGGGCATATACCTGTTCTTCGTTGGCACTATACTTGTGCTGCAGGGCCCGCTGCACTACACAACGGCGATAACCGCGGGCGTATCGCTCATAATCCTCTCGCTCATGGTCATAATCTACGGGTTTGTTCGTGCGCTGCACGGCAAGTTCATGAAGAGGTACGGCTGATTCATGGGCCAGGGGCCCCTCCAGATGCCTTTCCTCAGCTCGGGAAGGCCGTTTTGATCCAGGTTCAGGTGGCTCAGAATGCCTTGATCAAAACCTGCCAGAGTCGACCTGAGCAGCTCAAGGCAGGATAGCTTATCATATCCAGCAAGAAATCGCCCGTGGTGCTTGGAGATTCGGCCGCGCATGGAATAGAATGCCAAGCATGGCCATCTTGTCCATCTCACCTTGGCACTTCTGCAGTATGTCCCTCGGCGGAGCGGTCAGCACGGAATAGCCGGTGCGAATGCGATCCAGTCCGGCATAGCGCGCCCCGTCCCATTTACTGGCATCCCTGCCCTTGTCTGGGCAAATCATGAATTTGTAGGCTTTTATATAGGCCATGCGCTTATATTGACGTAAATGCCTCTATGCATTTCTGCATCATGTGCGGGCAGGACATCCGCATTCATCCCGCGGATGAAACCGCGGGTTTTCTGCCATGCATCATTATAAAAACCTTCTTGACCATATCATAGTGTTTTCTTAGCCGCAGCATGCTACGCTAGCAGATGGTTCCATGTTTACACTGCCGAACATATACAAGAGCAAGCACGCAAGGTACTTCATACTGGTGCCGATAGTACTGCTCGCCTTCGGCCTTTACTTCTCCACGCATGTTGTACTCGACTCTTCTCTTGCGGGCGGTGTCAGCATAGTGCTCCAGACAAGTTCCTCTGTAAACCAGCAGCAGCTGGCGCAGGAGATAAGCACCAAGCTGCACGTGCCGAACCCTTCGATCCAGTCAAGCCCCGGCGGGCTTCAGATAACCTTCGCCATAAACGACAGCATAGCCAGGGCGGAGCAGGACATCGTGGACCTTTACTCATACAGCCAGAACTACTCATCGAGCCAGGTCAACGTCACCACGACGCGCATAGCGTTGAACAGCTCACCAAACAACGCAACGCTGCAGGCGCAGCTGTCAGCTGCGCTCAAGGAAGAGAACCTGTCCATGTCAGGCATGATAGCCTCGCTGTCCGGCGAATTAAGCACGCTCAGCCCATTCATAGGGAACGTTGCCCTGAATACCAGCCTGCCGCCCTCAGCGATGACCGCCCTTGCGCAGAGCTCATACGCAAAGGCCGGTTCTGTGTACCAGAACCAGACGCTGGCAGCGGTTCGCGATATCATACCCTTCACCACGTACTCATATCAGCAGCTGACGCCGACGCTCGGCAACTACTTCCTCGGCCAGCTGGAATTTGTGATACTTGTCGCATTCATAATAATTTCCATAGTTGTGTTCTTCATATTCCGGTCATTCGGGCCTGCGTTCGCTGTCGTCTTCGGCGCTGCGAACGACATGGTCTTCGCCATAGGCGCAATGGGCCTGTTCGGAATACCGCTCGGCATAGCGAGCATCGGCGGTCTTCTCATGCTCATAGGCTATGCGATTGACACAGACCTGCTCAACGCCGTGCGCATACTCAAGCGCCATGAGGGCTCCCCGGAGGACCGCGCCTTTGCGTCAATGAAGACCGGTCTTACGATGACAACGGCAGCCATAGTCTCGTTCGGCGTATTGTTCGTTGTGTCCCTGTATGCGTATGTGCCGACATACTACGAGATATCCGGAGTAGTGCTCTTCGGCCTTATAGGTGACATATTCACCACATGGTTCGGCAACGCGTCCATAGTGTTGTTCTTCAAGAAGAGGAAGGATAGGGTATGAAGGGCATTGATTACATAAAGGACAGGCGAGTACTCGCGCTCATAGTTATAGTGGCGCTGCTGGTTGCTGCAGACGCATACTATGGCATACATCTGGGCATAGAGTTCTCAGGGGGCACCGAGATACCGCTCACGCTCGAGCATGCGGTCAACCCAAGCACGATGACCTCGCTGCTTTCAACGCTGCAGCAGCGCGTCTCCACCTTCGGGCTCAAAGAGGTGACGATAGAGGGCATAGGCGACTCAGCAGTCTACCTCATAATACCCACTGTGAACCAGAATGACATAAACAGCACCATAGGCGTGATAGAGGCCCAGGGAATCTTCCAGGGAGTGGTGAATGGCGATGTAGCAATAAACGGCTCCGGGATCCTCGGGGGAAGCAACATACAGCCCTCCTACACAGTATCGGGCGGCAACGTCACCTGGGTAGTCAACTTCTACATATCCATAGACGCGGCGAAGCGCTTCGCGAAGGCGGCATTCGGGCAGGCAAACAAGCCCCTTTACATGTTCCTCGACAGGCCAACGGGTGCGGTCGTGCTGCTCAACGCCTCGCTTGTCTCAGACCAGGGGATAAACACGCAGACCGCGCTCCAGGCCATGTCCTCTGCGCTCGAGCTGGGCAACCAGACAATACCGGTTGAGATGATGGGCAATTCCAGCGGCTGGCGCGGCGTGGAGGGATTCTTCACAAGCAACAAGGGCAAATACACCGATGTGATACTCGGCAACGACACCCCGGCAAGCATAATAGACAACCT
>JAMCZF010000048.1 GCA_023485825.1 Candidatus Martarchaeota archaeon | reverse complement strand
GATCTATGACAGCGTCATGGAGATGAAGTCGCTTTTCAGGAACGGCAAGATGACAAATACGAAGGCTTTTATAAACGAGAGGAAAAAGATTGTGTGTTAATGGTGTTCGTGTGACCGCAGGGAAGGAAGAAGACCAGAAGGGCATAACCGTAAAGAAGAACGAGAACTTCTCCGATTGGTATACAGAAGTGATAATAAAATCGGGCTTCATGGACTACAGCCCGGTGTCGGGGATGATAGTGTTCAGGCCCGACGCGTACTTTGTCTGGGAGGAGATATACAAGGCAGTGGATGCCAGGTTCAAGAAGAACGGAGTGCAGAACACGTATTTTCCGTTGCTCATACCTGAGAGACTGCTGAAGAAGGAGGAGAAGCACGTGGAGCACTTCAAGGCAGAAGTGGGCTGGGTCACCCATGGCGGCGACACAAAGCTCGAAGAGCGCCTCGCAATAAGGCCGACATCAGAGACATTGATGTACGAAGTAATGTCCAAATGGATAAGGTCGTGGCGTGACCTGCCGATGAAGCTGAACCAGTGGAACAACGTCGTAAGGTGGGAGTTCAAGCACCCTACACCGTTCCTTCGCACAAGGGAGTTTCTGTGGAATGAGGGCCACAGCGCATATGAGACAGAAGAGGAGGCGCTCAGGGAAAGGGATCTGATACTCGGTATATACGAAAGCGCGCTTAAGGACCTCCTTGCACTGCCATGCATTGTGGGAAGGAAGACGGAGCAGGAGAAGTTCGCGGGAGGGGTTGCATCGTACAGCATGGAGATGCTCATGCCAGACGGCAAGGCCGTGCAGGGGCCTGCCTGGCACTTCGACGGCCAGAACTTCGCAAAGGCTTTTGAGATGTCGTTCCTTGATAAGGACGGCAACAAGGCGTATGTATGGCAGAGCACATACGCCATAGCGACAAGGGTGCTTGGAGTCATGGTTGCAATGCACGGAGATGACAAAGGCCTTGTGATACCTCCGAGCGTCTCCAGGATCCAGATAGTTATAGTGCCGATATACAGGAACGAGAACAGGGACCTTGTCATGTCCAAGGCGAAGGAGATGAGGGAAACGCTGGGCAGGAAGTTCAGGGTGCACCTGGACGACAGGGACGACAGGTCGCCTGGCAGGAAGTACAATGAGTGGGAGCTGAAGGGAGTTCCAATAAGGCTCGAGATAGGCGAGAGGGACATAAGCGCCGGCAAGGTTGTCGCGGTAAGGAGGGACACCGCTGGAAAGTCCGACGTGCCGATGGCTGAGATCGAGGGCGCACTCAAGGCTTTGCTGAAGAACATGAACAAGGACCTATACTCGAAAGCGCAATCCTTCATGAAAGGCATGGTCTCTGAGTCGAGTGACTATGCGGAGATGAAGGACATCCTTCAGAAAAGGATGGGTGTCGTATGCGCGCCCTGGTGCGGCTCGGAAGACTGCGAGAACAAGATGAAGGACGAGACAGGCGCGAAGATAATAAACATGTCCCTCGGCAAGAAAGTGAGGAAAGGAGCCAAATGCGTGTACTGCGGAAAGGATGCAAGGCATATGGCCAACTTCGCAAAGTCCTACTGACTTTTATATCAGACGCACGGATATCTTACAGCAGCCCCGTCATCTAGTGGCCAAGGATAGAGGGCTTTGGACCCTCTTACGTCGGTTCGAATCCGACCGGGGCTATCCGTACGCAACTTATAATAATGTCAAATCAGATACTACCTTGTGATGAAACGAGGTATTTCTGATTTGTGATGATATAAGTCCTCTGAATCATTGGCGGGCACATGACAAAGAAGCTCTACTGGGAAGACGCATATATGAAGGAGTTCGATGCGAGAGTCGTGGAGATGAGCGAGAAGGGCCTTGTTCTTGACCAAACCGCTTTCTATTCGGCTGGCGGCGGCCAGCTCAATGATACTGGCGCCATAGAGATTGATGGGAGAGGATACAAGGTTGTTGAGGTAAAGACGGGATTCCAGGATTCGATGATGCTTTCGTTCCGAAAGACTTTGGCCGGGCGCTATAGGTCGTTCTGGGAGGTCAGCGACGGAGTCTGATACCAGGCGCAATTGATCTGTTTACAGCTCCTTCGTAGCCCGGTCTATCGGTTTCTTTTCGTAATCAAGCACCGCCTTCTTTATGGCCCTAAGCGAGAGTGTCGCGCAGTGCATGCGCACAGGACCCGGATCTATTTTTATTATCTTGAGGATATCCTCGCGACTCATCGACTCTATATCAGACAGCTCTTTGCCTTTCAGCTCGCCGAAGAGCATCTCGGCCGATCCCATCGATATGACGCAGCCGGAGCCCTCGAACGACGCCTCTTTTACAACACCGTCGCCTATGCGCAGGTGTATTGTTATCTTGTCCCCGCAGGAGATGTTCTCCTCGTGCATGCTCTTCGTTGCGTTGTCCATTTCATGCTTGTGCTGCGGATGCTCGAATGCCTGTATGAGCGCCTCCGCGTACATGTCAAGTCCCATAGGAATACAGCATTATTTATACTTTGAACGAATAAATAATTTTGCATGGAAACTAGGGAGGTGCTTGTTGACACGAGCTCGATACTCTTCGGATTCGCCAATAAGAGGAACGTGTTCGAGTCCCTGGGGGATAGCATGCCGGGGTACATGCCGGTCATATCCAAGGGAGTGGTGCGCGAGCTGGAGAAGTTCTCCAATTCGAGGACGAATAGGAGACCCGGGGCCGCTGCTGCTCTTGCGTACATAGTGAACAACTCCAAGGCAAGCCTTGGGGCATCAATGGTAAGACAAGACTCCCTGCCTCGAAAGATGCAACCCCACCGCAAGCGGTTGGGGGATTCTACTCCGCTAAAATCAGATATACACATAGACTACTCAACAGAGTATGTTGACAAATGGATAGAGAAGCGATCCGAAAGGACGGGAGGCGCCGTCTGCACGAACGACATAGCGCTCAAGAGAAGACTTAGGAACGCGGGGGTCGTGGTTGTCAGCATAGCGAGGAGCGGAAGGATAAGGTAACGATACTTTTATATGTGTTAACTGCCAAATACTCTTGGATTTTTAACCCTTAGGTGAGAGTTTGTACTATGTGCATACAGTCAAGGACACGATAAGCATACCGCCGAGCCACTTCGGCGAGGACATAAACAAGGCCGCGAAGGACATACTGCGCAGCAGGTACGAGCGTACGCTGAACAAGCAGATGGGCATAATAATAGCGCTATTCAACGTGCGCGATATAAGCGACGGGGCCATACTGCCCGGGGATCCTTCGACGCACCATTCAGTAACATTCGACCTTCTGTCCTTCGGACTTGACGTAGGGGAGATAGTAATAGGTGAGATATCTGAACTCGTCGATTTCGGCTGCTTCGTGCGCCTCGGCCCCATAGACGGGCTTGTGCACATGTCGCAGATAACAAACGACTATATAAACTATGACAGGAGGACAGGCGCTTTTGTGCTGAGGAACAGCAAGAGAAGCATAAAGAAGGGCGACACCGTATACGCGAAGGTGTCCACAGTAAGCTTGAAGAGCACGATAAAGGATGCGAAGATAGCGCTCACAATGCGCCCGGACGGGATGGGCAAGCCGGAGTGGCTCAAGGAGCCTAAGCCCAAGGAGAGGAAAGGCGGCAGGCAGCAGGGCAGGAAGCCTGGGAGATGATTTAGATGGAAAAGGCGTGCAGGAACTGCAGGCTCATAATAGCGCAGGGTGAAAAGTGCCCGCTGTGCGACTCTGCGAATCTCACGCACAAATGGTCAGGCTATATAATAGTGCTGAACGCTGAGCGGTCTGCAATAGCAAAGAAGCTCGGCATAAAGGTCAACGGTACCTATGCGCTCAACATAAACGACTGAGACGGCAAGGCTCCATGCCGTTACTTTACTATGCCTCCTGAGCCTCGGGACGCCGAGGTAACCATGCTCTCGTTTACTGCTTCTGCGCCCCCTGCGCGGGTTCAGGCGCATTGCGGCGCGGCTAAGCGGTTTGGTCTTCGGTTGCCGTGCGCTCCGCTTCCTTTGAGTACTCCTCCTCGACCTTTATGCTCTTTATGGAGTCGATGTAGGCGAATGCGAAGGCCACTGCGTTCGCCTTGTTGATGAGGAAATCCGAATCCTTCTTGACCTTCGAGTCGAATGCGACCTTTGCGCCTGCTGCGCTCGTGTCTACTGACGAGGGGGTCAGACCGTAACGCTCGAACGCAGCCTTCACCTTTTCCTTCTGGTCGTCTATCCTGCTCACGACCTTGAGCTCGCAGGTTATCCTCTCCCCTGCAAGCGGGTGGTTTGCGTCGACCATGACCCTGCCTGAATTGACGCTGACCACGGTGGCAATGGCTCCGTCAAGGTCCATCTGCATGCCCGGCGACGGGTTCATGTCGCGCTTGCGGAAATCCGATAGCGGCATCACGCGGACCAGGTCCTTGTTGCGTTCGCCATATGCCTGCCCAGGGGAGAGCTCGAACTTCTTCGCCTGGCCGGCGTCCATGCCGATGAGCGTGTCAGAAATGCCCTTTATAGTGTTGTCCCTGCCGAGCACGACAAGCTGCGGGCCGTAATGGATCTTGCTGTCGTATACGCCATTCTTCTCTGCGACCGCCTTGTCCGTGGTCCTCACGATCGTGTTGTCCGAATGCCTCCATATGCTGTAGTCTATCTTGACAAAATCTCCTTCCTTCAGGGCCATTGAATCACTTGATTATATTGTGTCGGTGAGGTATATTATTCTTGCTGTGCGCCCTTTCCATTGGAGCGAAAGGCCCGGGCGCAGGTTTATAAGTTTTCAATAAACATTATGCACATTCGGTGATTGACTGAACAAAAAAAGCGCGATTGAGGTGGCTTTGCTCATAATAGTAGGAATTGCGTTCATATCCTCGTACGCGGTGTACCTCAACCCAGTGGGGGGCACGGGCTCTTCCGGGTCAAGTACCACCACGACGGTGCCGGCTACAAACTTCGGATTCGCGTATGCGAATGCAGTGATACGGAACTATTCACATAACCTGCAGATATACCTTACGTGCGGCAACTACTCCGGTGTTGCGGGCAAGATAAACAACATAACATCGGCCCTCGAGTCCAACAATTCGGTGTCCAATGCCCAGGCCATAGGCAATGTCGTCCAGGTGCAGACCGGAACTATGAGTGCGAGACAGTTTTACAATTATGAAAGCTCCGCGCTTAACTCCAGCGCGCTTGCATGTTTGGGCTTCGTCGGCACCGCGTATGTGGAGCTGCCGCAGGCAGTGAACTTCACCATATCAGGGCAGAGCTATCCGATACAGCTGAACAGTTCTATGAGAGTTTACAGCATACCGCTGAACCTTGGCTATAGCAGCAACGTGATATCGCTGAAGCTAAACGGGCTTATAATGGGCAACGGGGAACCGTACCAGATAACCGTAGTAGGGCGCGGCTGATGGCTAGTACAAGCGTAGACGAAGGGATACGGAGAATAGCCGTAAGGAACGCTTCGGAATACGGAAAGGCGCGCGTGTCCGCTGTGCTTGGCAAGAGCCTTGCGAGATTCCCTGAGTTAAAGTCCGACATGAAAGCATTGTCTGTGCGCGTGTCAAGGATAGTGGCCGAGGTAAACGCCATGGATGACGCCCAGCTCAGGAAGGAACTTGGGAGATATTCAGAGGAGTTCAGAAGCGAGGACCGCGAGAGGGCGGAGAAGAGCTCCAGGCACAATCTTGAACTCCGCGGCGCCGTTGCGGGAAGATTCATGACGAGGTTCCCTCCGGAGCCAAACGGGTACATGCAATTGGGCCATGCCAAGGCGGCGTGGACAGAGCGCGAGGCTGCAGACATGTACAAAGGGACCGTTGCGCTTTATTTCGATGACACGAACCCTGAGAAGGAACGCCAGGAGTTCGTGGATGCTATAAGGAAAGACATGAAATGGCTTGGAATAGGCTATGACACCGAGTACTTCGCGAGCGACAACATGGCACTTCTTTACGGATATGCCGTTAAGCTCATTGAGAGAGCAAACGCATACGTGTGCCTGTGCCCCCGCGACGAGATAAAGGACCAGAGGATGCGCGGGGCCTCGTGCAGGCACAAGCGCCAGGGGGTGAAGAGGAACATGGAGCTGTGGAGGGAGATGCTGGCATCTGAATCAGATGCGGCCATGATACTCAGATTCAACGGCGACATGAAAAGCGACAACACAGCCATGCGCGACCCGACGCTCTTCAGGATCAAGACAGAGAGGCACTACAGGCAGGGCTCAGAATACAGGGTATGGCCTACATACGTGTTCAATACCCCCATAATAGATTCTGTCAAGGGCGTGACAGACGTCATAAGGAGCAAGGAATTTGAGATGTTAGACGAACTGTACCTGCGCATACTGCAGCTGCTCAGGCTCAGGAAGCCAAGGATACACAGCATAGCCAGGCTCGAGATAAAGGACAACCTCACATCGAAGAGGAGGATAAACGAGCTCATAGACAAGGGCCTGCTCTGGGGATACGACGACCCAAGGCTCGTCACCATAGCTGGACTGCGGCGCAGGGGAGTGCTTCCTGCTGCCATAAAGGCATTCGCTATGCGCTTCGGCATGAGCAAGAGCGAGAGCAGGGTTGGTATCGACATGCTACTTGCAGAGAACCGAAAGCTCGTGGACAGCGACGCAAAACGCTTGTTCATCGTCGAGAATCCGGTCCGCCTGTCAGTCAGAGGAATCCCTGAGGCGGCGCGGGAGGTGAAGCTCAGGCTGCACCCTGGCACGGACATGGGATTCAGGAGATACAGGCTTAGCAGCGAATTCTTTATAAATGCATATGATACAAATAAGTTAGCAAAGGGCGATCAGATCAGGTTGAAGGATGCTTTCAGCATTAGGATATGCGCGTTGGAAGGCAACACTATTTCAGCGGAGTATGTTGCCAGTGACAGCGGCGACATCGCGAGGATACAGTGGGTCAATGAAGGGAACTATATGCCTTGCAAGGCTTACAGGATAGGCAATCTTCTCGTAGGGGACGAATTCAACAAGCAGAGCATGACGGTCAGCGATGCGTACGTGGAGAGCCATGCCGAAAGCCTTGCGGTGGGGGAGATTGTGCAGTTTGAGCGCGTTGGATTCTTCAAGCTGGACAACAAGAGCGGCATGGATTTCCTGTCGCTGTAGGTGAGCAATTGGCAATAGCACTTAACACCAACAGGGCGGAACACAGCACAGACAGCGCGCGCGCTGGGGACTATGAAAACAGCATGCTCAGGAAAGTGGTGCGCGATGGATGGAGAAAGGGCCTGCAGGAGCACCAGAAGAGCGACGGCACTGTAGAAGCGATAGAACTGCATGCAGGCAGGATGGGCAGGGTGCTGAATACCGCAGAGTATGAGGCCTTTTGCATACCCAGCATAGTAGAGCACAGGAAGTACATGAGCCTCGTGGAGCTGAGGAACTATCTGCAGATGATGGAGAGGATCGGCGGCTTGTACAAGAGGAAGTACGGAAAGGAGCTGGCGGGCCTTCTCATGATAGGGCTGAGCAGGAAGGCCCGCGACGCGAGCTGCGTCGCGAAGTACCTCGATGCGGTAACGGACACTATAAAAAGAAGAAGCTCAAGGCATATGCGCCTCTCCGACAAGGAAGCCGCGGAGCTGCGCGCCATTTCCGCAAGAAGATACCTTAAGGGGCGCAGCATTTGGGGCAGGCTATTCGGCAGGGGCGAGATCGCGCTGCTCGACGCCGCCATAACAGAAAAGAAAGAAAGGATACGCAGGCACTCGAGGAACGTTGCCAGGTACACGGGCATGCTGAACGGATCCGATGGAAAGCCATCCGATGGCTCGCACTAGCCTGCCGGTTTAGCACAAACTGCGCTGTTGCGTTACCTTACCGCGCCGGGAAGTCATTTCCTGAAGCTGTAATGGCACTCCAGTATGACCGCCTGGCCGTACTTCCTCGACAGCTGCTGGTGGATGTTTTCGGCGTCTTGGCCCGCACACCTCACCACAAACGCGTACTTGCCGCTCGTCAGCATTACTTCTCTGACCCCCCTGATGTCAAGAATCTTCTTTGCGGAACGTTGTGCGTCGGGACTGCCATTCGGCAACAAAAAAGTCAATGCTCCTGATGCACAGCGCATCCTCGGCTCGGATACTTTGTTTTCCATCGATTCACGTCGTGTGGTCCGCGCATTAACGGACCAGACATGCACCCGAAAGGACACTTGTTTAAGGCGTCCCCACCCCCCAATCTTCTGGCTTTACCTTACCGGAAAAACCGATATTAGTATACCGTAACCTATTTAAATACCTTTACACAGAAAAAATGGATATATTATGATTTTATACCTATTATCTATATATAATATTGAATTTTATCCAACCATTAGGCTACAGAATTGTGATTTGTGCACATCACAGCTCACTCACTGAGGCGGGTTCATGCTCTGACTTGTCCCTCGACAGGACGTAAATGCGCCCATTGGGGACCTGCTTAAGCTGCTCATCGTGCGTTATCACGAATACCTGTTCGACCATTGATGGGAGCACTTCATTTAGTACGCTGACGAACCTCGAGAGCCCTTGACTGTCTATGTTGTGCGTAGGCTCGTCCAGTATCAGCCAGCGCAGGTTCGGCACCAGCACCAGGCTGAATGCTATGCGCATGGCCATGCACGCTATGCTGCGTTCCCCGCCGCTGGCGATGGCGTTGGCGCTCTCCCACACGGGCTCGCCGTCGCGCACGGCGCGGAGCCGGAGCTCGTAATCGCTGTCGCTTGCCGCGAGCATCGCCCCGGTATAATCACCGTACGGGTACAGCTCTGGCCATATGGCATGCATCGTTTCGTTTATCGAGCTTACGAGGCGCGCTCTCAGCAGGGACTGCGTATCTGCAAGCGCGTTCTTGAACCTTGATATGTCGCCTATAGATGCCTTCTTTGCCCTCAACTCCTCTAGTATTGCACTTGCCCTTGACAGCTCGCCGCGCGTGTCCCTCGCCTGCTCCTCCTTTTCGTTGCGGGCCTTCCTGCTCGATTCCATGATTGCATTCTGCCTTGCCAGCTCCGACATCAGCCGTGTATGACGCAGCTGCAGCATCTCAACCGCAGCGTCGTCCACTGTTATTCCGGAGAGCTCCTGGGATTTTGCATGGAGCATCTCGGAGAATTTGTCCCTTTCTGACATGTGCTTGCGCATCCTCTCGGAGGTTTCCCTAGCGATCCTGAGCCTCGAAAGGTTCTCGTTCTCCTCTGAAAGCCTCGCATTCGCCTGGTCGTAGAGGGCCTTCGCCGCAGACTGCTCCCTGGACACTGTGTCTGACATGGAAAGCGCTGCCCTGTGCTGCTCCTCAATCCCGCTGTATTTCTCAAGGCTTTTGAGCACCACCTCGATGTCGTTGCGCTCCGAATTCAGCTTATCCATCATGGCCCTCTTTTCCAGCCTTAGCTTAAAAAGCCTGGCCATGCTCGCCGATGACTCCTCAGCCACGGCCTTCCTTGACGACATGAGGCTCTCCCTCTTCTCCTTTGTAAGCAGGCTGTCGCATACAGGGCATTTCGCCGTGTGCTTCTCCAGCTCGGCGAAGGATTTTTCGGCATCGTGCTTAAGCATATTCGCGTGCGCATAATCCCGATCAACCGCCTCGATCTCTTTGGCGCATTCATCTATTGCTTTTTTCATCTGTTCAGGATCCTTGCCCTTTGCCCTGGCCAGAAGCTCGTCGCGCTCCTTGATTCTTTTCCCGGTGTCAGACACCTCTCTCTGTAAGCTGCCAAGCCTGGCCTGCAGGGATTGCAGTGTATCGTGGCTTTTTGCTGCGTCCTTTTTCAGCTTTGCTATCAATTCTTCTGAATTGTGGACCAGCCTGGCCGCTTCCACAGGGTCCTGGAGCCTTTTCGCGTCTACCGTCGCAATCTCCTTGTCAAGTGCTGATATGCGG
>JAMCZF010000017.1 GCA_023485825.1 Candidatus Martarchaeota archaeon | reverse complement strand
GGATGACAAGGCCGGGTATGTCCGCGACGCACATCGCAGATGCGCCCGGCTTGAGTACCCCGACCGGCGCATTCGTGCTGGGATCGCTGCACGATCCAGGGTAGTACTGGCCGGTCGGCGACGGCGATATCAGCAGCGCATTATTGGAAGGAAGGTATATGGAACTGCCATAGTGGTTGGCGAACGCTATGCTTATGCCGGTCCCGACAGAGTTCGATACCACCAGCATCTGGTAGCAGTACAACTCAGGAGTTATGTAGCAGTACGAAGGGCTGTATGTGGTGCCATTTTGCGGCGCGGCATTTCTTTCGTTTGTTATTATGGTTATCCCTGTCACTGCCACTATATTTGACGTTGCTATTGCCACGGTATTTGATGCGGTGTTGCCGGAAGCAGGCGCCCGGCTCTGCGCCTCGACTGACAGCAAGAACGAAACAAACAAAACGGCAAGCAATGACGCCAATGCCGCCATAAGCGCGATTATTGCAACCTTCTTCTTGTTTTCCATGCTTTTGCCTTTTCATGATGTTGGTGGCAGATCTGTCTTTATATTATTATTGTACTGACTGCAAGTATATTGTGATTGTCCATTCCAGTACCTGTAAGCACTGCTCCCTGAATCTGCAACTGTAGTAAAGCTTGCTACTAAAGTCATTGTGAGAGGATTAACGCAGGCCCCATAGCCATCGCCGTTCGGCTCGTAATAACCTGCACCAAACCAACCCGGCCCAGACAGGGGTCCGCACGACTGCGGCCATGTGGAGCTGGTTATGGTAGTGCCTGCCGCGGCAAAGCCTCTGCGCGTAATTGTCGTGCCTGCGAGCTGGCCATTAACGCACTGCATCTGGCTCAGATCTACTTCATATGGCACATATACAGGGCCCCATGTCGCTGTAGCAGTTATGTCGCCTTTAATGCCGGAGACGTCGTTTGTTATTATAAACTGCCATGCCGGAGGCCCTGGCTGGAACGTTCCTCCGCCGGCGCTTTGCACCTGCCATGATGAGAACTGCGGGTACAGATTGTTTCCCCACCACGGCCCGGAACATCTGTAGTAATAATTGCTATCATAAGTATAAGTCGTCGTCCAGCTCATGCCACTCTGCGTTGTTGTTGCAGTAATCGAGCCGTCTGCCGGATTGCTCCCGTCAATAGCAAACTTTGAGACGGCTAAATAATACTGGTAGGAATCAGTGCCGTATTGTATCTTAGTCATATAGTTGCCGTAACCGCACGCCAGGTTGCTGCCCGCGCCGTATAGGTCATAAAGCGTCACGGTAGGCCGCTCCCTCCGGTAAAATGCAGTGACCGTCTGGCTTGGCGGTATAGTGACCGTGTAGGTCGTGCTGCCGCTGTTGCCGTTCGGCGGACCGCCGCCTACGCCGAAGCCTATAAACCTGAACGGCGTATTCCCGTCTATCTGGCAGGTCGGAGCTGCTGTAACGGTATAAGTGCCGGACGGCTGGCCCGGCGCAAGGGTATCGGTGAAGAAGCCGCCGGCGAGCGGGGCTCCGTTAAGGGTAACGCACTTCGCCCCTACGTCCTGCGAGTAGGTTGCGGCATAGTTGCCGTACCTGTCGAAGTTGGTTGTAGTCGGGCTGGTCTGCAAAGCGACATCTGTCTGCACTTCAGCCGTGATGTATGGCGCCGGCCCTATCGTAATTGTAGGCGGGATTATTGTGGTGGTGGTCGGGACTGTTGTTGTCGTCGTGGTTACTTGATAAGTGTACAGGCACTTCCCTATTGCTATCTGGTCCGGGCCAGCCGTGCCGGAAGGGTAGGTGTACGAACTGATTACCTTGTCGCTCGAGCCCGAGAACACCTCCACAACAGGGACGTCGCCGGCTCCATAGCCCGCTATCCACACATTCCCGTTCGGATCAGTCGCTATGCCTGACACTATAATGCCTGTGTTGTAAGTTCCCATAACCGTGCCTGAGTTCGAGAGCTCGGTTATCATCTGCGAGTTTTGGTAATACACCCACACGTTCCCATTATTGTCTATCGCAATGCCGTACGGGTACTGGCCACCAGTAGCCTTGTAAACTCCGTTGACATTGCCTGTGGGCGACAGTTCGACTACGTTCTGCGACAGGTAATTCGGCATCCACAGGTTGCCGCTGTGGTCTATCGCTATGCTAGTGGGGTCAAGGTTACTGTTCCAGTATATGTTTCCGTAGTTTGCACCGTCGTTTGACATCTTGGTTACGTGTCCCCCGCTGAGGTAATAGTATTCAGCGAAGATTAGGTTGCCTGACGCATCTATAGCCATGGCCTGTGGGCCCCATCCGCCGTTGATGTAGTAGTTTCCAACCACTTGTCCATAATAGGTGAGCTTTGTCGCTAAACCGAGCGGGAACATCGTGTCGCTCTGTTCACCGAATGTCCATATATATCCTAGATTATCTATCGCTATGCCAAGCGGTGCCCACGCGACTCCATAGGTGTGCGAGTTTCCGTATGCGTCTATGTTGGTGACGGTGTTGCTGGCTCCTCCGGAATTTGTCACCCATACCCCTCCGCCCGCACTTGCCGCTATGTAAGTTGGTCCAGGGCCGGCATTGTACGTATTTATCGGCGTATCATAACCGCTGAGCTCGTCGACAGTGCCAAGAAACGGGTTAGTGAACCAGGCACAGTAGTTGCTCAGCGGCACTATTGTCGTTGGTATTGATGTCGTAGACGTTGTGGTGGACGACGTGGTTGAGGAAGTGGTACTGATCGTGGACGATATCGAAGACGACGAGGAAGACGTCGAACTCGAGGAAGTGGATGATGTAGAAGAAGAAGTAGAGGACGTCGAGGACGTCGAAGTGGAGCTAATGGTCGACGTTGTAGGCGCAACAGGTACAGCGTACGCTACCGCGCTTCCTGATGTGCTCTGCAGCGCAGCCGACCTCGCAGATATCCCGCATGCGGGATCCTTGCACATGTAATAATTCAAATAGAATGTGGGCTCGAGCTGTGTGCCCGGTTGGATGACAAGGCCGGGTATGTCCGCGACGCACATCGCAGATGCGCCCGGCTTGAGTACCCCGACCGGCGCATTCGTGCTGGGATCGCTGCACGATCCAGGGTAGTACTGGCCGGTCGGCGACGGCGAGGCGTAGAACGCAGGGTCGGTCGGAAGGTATATGGAACTGCCATAGTTGTTGGTGAACGCTATGCTTATGCCGGTCCCGATGGAGTTCGATACCACCAGCATCTGGTAGCAGTACAACTCAGGAGTTATGTAGCAGTACGAAGGGCTGTATGTGGTGCCCTTTTGCGGCGCGGCGACCAGGAATATCGCTGCGACGACAGCGGCAAGGATCAATATGGCTGAACCATAAGAGGACAAAAACTCAAGCGTGGCCTGCAGTATTAGTCTCCTCATAGCTGCGCCCATAAGCTGCGTAATAAATAATAATAAATGCATGGCCTTTTATAGGTTTGCATAGCCGCGGGCCTAGCGGCTTGACAAATCCATCGCTGGACGCCACTAAAACTCCATAGGCACGGATTCCGACTGTAAAATTTGCGATTGCTCCAGATTACTGGAATTGTCAAATGTCAGGTTCCACTAGCAGGCTCATTTTTCTATGATCTTGGCTGATCTGATGGACTTGGCCGCTATTCCCCTGAGCTTTTTCTCCTTTGCAAGGGCCCTTACCACCTCGCTCCTTACTGCTGTGCTCGGGTTCCTTGAATTTATGCTGCACACGTCCATGTAGGGCAGAACGGACAGCTCGTAGGTGCCTATGCGCCTCGCAATGCCTATGATCTCCTCCTTGTCGAAGCCTATCAGGGGCCTTGCAATGGTGCATCGTATCCCCTGGCTCTCCGCGAACAGGTTCTGCGGCGTCTGGGAGGACACTTGGCCGAGGCAGTCCCCTGTGTATACCATGCTTGCGCCTTCCAGCCCTGCTATCCTTTCCGCGGCAAGCAGCATGAAATGCTTCAGCAAGACGGTCTCGCTCCTCCCCGCGTTCAGCGCGGCGAGCTGGAAGAGGCTCGCCGGGACTGTGTACATCCTGTAGCGCAGCGAGAACCTGAGAAGGGAGTCGGCGATGTCTGTTATCTTCTTTAGCTCTGCGGCGTCGTTGTTTGGGAAGCCATGGAAGTGCACGTACACCGGCGACATGCCCCTCTTCATGGCGTACCACGCGGCCACGGGGGAATCGATGCCGCCTGACAGCAGTATGATCGCCTTTCCGCCGCTCCCTACCGGGAGCCCTCCGGCGCCTTTGGTGCTGTTGGTGCTGACAAACGCATTGTCCCTGGTGATATTGACGTTTATCTCGCCGCCGAAGTCCCTGCTAGCCAACTTCAGGCCCCTGGACCTCGCGGCCCTCGCAAGCCTTTCAACAACGTCCATCGAATCGAATCCGAGCTGCTTGTAGGACCTGTGTGACCTTATGCGCACCGCAGTGCCCTTGTCGAGTTTCGATATGATCCCTGTCGCCAGCTTTTTTATCGACGCGAGATCCGGTTCGGTCGCGTACGCGGTCTCGAACCTGCTTATGCCGAACACCGTAGAAAGCCTGGCATTTATCTCATTGATGGACGCGCGCCTGCCAGGCCTGAGCAGCACCCTGTCATGTTCCTTTATTATCTCTACGTCCTCCCCGTGCAGCCTCTGGGCAATGTTGAGCAGCAGCATGTTCACGTAGCGGCCCCTGTTTCTGCCCCTGAGCCAGAGCTCCCCGAACCTCACGGAGACCACTGCCTCGCCATTCTCGATCCGCATGTGTGCGCACCCGGCGCGCCGATGTTTTGCTGCTACTTGGCAGGAATATGTATAGATAGCTTTCCGTTGCGGATTGCCCTCAGTCTTTCTCGCGGTACTTCCTGTTCTGCAGCGCGTTGAGCCTGTAGCAGCGCTTGCTGCAATAGTACCTCGCAACCCCGGTCTTCCTTACGAATACGAAGCCCGTGCCGCGCTCTATTTCGTGGTTGCAGTATGAGCATTTCATGCTATCTCGCCATTATCTTCTTGTCCTCCCTGCTCGTGTCCGGCAAACGGATCATGTCCCCCTTGCGTATCTTGCCTGCGATGTTGCGCCTTATCACGCGGCCCTTGTCCTTGCCCTCCATTATCCTGCACATCGCCTGCTTTATCTCGCCGTATATGCCTGTGCGTCCGCGCACTACGTCGACCACCTCTGCAAGGTAGCCGTCGAACATCTGCTTAGTGTTTGCATCCGCCTGCTTTCCCGGAGCCGGCTTTGCAGGGGGCGCCTGCTGCTCCGGCTTGCCGCCGGCCTGTTGCCCTGCCTTTGCATCCTCGACTTCTGCCATGAATAATCCACTCGGCATATCTCAATCAATTTGCCGCGGCTGCCTCCTGCTCGACCGCCTTCTTCTCCCTGGGCCTTTCTGCCTTCTTCTCCTTCTTCGCCTCTGCCTCATTCTTCTCATGCGATGCCGCAGACCTGCCTGTCGTCCTTGATACCACATCGGATATCGCCGACTGTGCCTCTCCCGGCTTCTCTATCGCCGCAGAGGAGCATGGCACAGACATTCCGAGAGCCTTGCCCAGGTCCAGCTTCGCAGGCACATACACATAGCTTATCCTCTTCTGTTCGCACAGCTGCGGTATGTGCATTACCACTTCCTCTGGCTCGACGTCCCCCGCGATGACCACAAGCGACGAGAGACCGCGCTCCACGCTCTTTGTTACCTCGTTGACGCCCTTGCGAACCGTTCCTGTCTGCTTCGCAAGCCTTACGGCCTCGAGCGCCTTGTCTGCGACCTCCTTGCTTACTTCGAACTTCACGTAAGACTTTGCCATAATATTACCTCATCTCATTGGTTTCAAGCATATTCTATCCCTTTCACAATATAAGCCTTTCCATCTCATACATCCATGAAGTCGCTCGCCACCGGGGGCTCGGGCCTTTCTGCCTTCTTCTCCTTCTTATGGCCTTGCCGCTTGTTATGCCGCGGATCTCATTCGAGAAGCCCTTTATGACCTCTGCAACAGGCATCTTTGCTATTACCGTGGCCTGTTCGTTCTCCTGCTGTATCTCGAGGACCTGGCCACGCTTGCCCTGCACGAAGGTGATGATCTCAGACAAATAATCCTGCGGGATGTTTATGGTGAACTTCTGCTTCGGCTCCATGAGGCTCACCCCTGATGTAAGCATTCCGGCGTAGATGGGCCTCTTTATAGCAGGTATCACCTGCGCCGGGCCCCGGTGGACGGGGTCCTCGTGTATCTTTGCGTCTGTTATGAGCACCTTGAGCCCTGACACGCGCTCCCTTGCAAGCGGGCCGTCTTTCACTGCTTCTTCGAACCCCTTGATCAAGAGCTCCATTACCTCGTTGAGGTACTGGATTCCATGGGTTGCGTCTACCAGCATGCACCCGTTCGATACGTCGACAAGGCCCTTTGCCTCGTCCCTCGGCATGCCTGCCTTGACCAGAGGTTCAACGTGCGCCTTGCCCTTGGGCTTGCCCTCGCGCATCTCTCCTGTGTCAAGATATTCTGCGACCGCCGGCTCGATGGGCTTCACGTTCACATAGAAGCGGGAGTGCCTGTTCTGGGTCTTGCCCTCCATGTCCTTGGTCTCTTTCTCGATGGTCTCGCGGTAAAGCACTATGGGTTCGCTCGTTGTTATGGGTATCTTGTAATCGTCGCGTATCTTCGTCTCTATGATCTCAAGGTGCAGCTCGCCCATCCCGCTGACAAGATGCTCACCTGTTTCCTGGTTGAGCTCCACGCGTATTGTCTGGTCCTCCTTGGAGAGCTCGCGCAGCGCCTTTATGAGCTTCATCAGGTCGCGCGTGTCCTTCGCGTCGATGGCCTTGGTTACCACTGGCTGGGAATAGTGCTTTATCTGCTCAAACGGCTCTATGTTGTTCTCGCTCACAGTGTCCCCTATGGACACGTTCTTCAGGCCTACGAGCGCGGCGATGTTCCCTGCAGAGATGCTCTCGACAGGAACGCGCTCCGGACCCATATAAATGCCGACCTGTGATATGCGCTGCGGATCTGGAATGCCAGTCGCATACACTACCGTGCCCTTCTTTACCGTCCCTGAGAACACCCTGCCTATCGCTATCTCGCCGCTATGCTGGTCGTTGGCCACCCCGAAGATCACCATGTTCATCTTCGCATCGGGATCGACGCCGGTCATGGCCTTCCCGTCCTCGCTAGCGAGGTTCCCGTGCCACAGTTTCTGGATACGGTAAGGCTGCGCTTCCTTCGGGTTCGGCAGGTGCTCGATCATCATAGAGAGCGTCGCCTCGTCTATAGGCGCGACCTCCTGCAGCTTCTGCTCGTCCTGCTCCTTCGTGAGCTTGAATATGTCCTTGAATGTCACCTTGTACTTCTGCATTATCCTTGTGGATATGGCCCACTTCTTGTACGCGCTGCCGAAGCAGACGCTCCCGTCCTCTACGCTGACAAGCCACTTGGATTTGAACTCCTCCGGAGCGAAGCGCACTATCATCTTGTTTATGTCGTTTATGAGCCTGAGCAGCCTATCGAACGTCTGCTCCTCCGTGAGCCTGAGCTCGTTGAGCAGCCTGTCGGTCTTGTTTACGAAGAGCACGGGCTTGGCGCGCTCCTGCAGCGCCTGTCTGAGTACTGTTTCGGTCTGCGGCATTATGCCCTCCACCGGGTCCACAACGAGCACGACGCCGTCGACCGCGCGCATCGACCGCGTGACGTGGCCCCCGAAGTCCACGTGGCCCGGCGTGTCTATGAGGTTTATTATGTATTCCTCGCCGTTATAGTTGAACGACAGCGATATGTCCGCAGACTTGATGGTCATGCGCCTGTCCTTCTCTATGGCCTCGTAGTTGGTGTAAAGCGCATCGCCCGCAACGCTCCTGGATATTATGCCTGCGCGCGCCAGCAGCGAGTCGGTCAGTGTGGTCTTGCCATGGTGCACGTGCGCTATGATCGCCACGTTGCGTATCCTTGTAGTCTCGCGCATTATCTTCGCGACCTCCTCTGCTACGAACTCTTTCCTGACCATAAGAATGCCTCATTACCTTGCGCGCTTGGCTATGCGCTCGCCCTCTATCCTCTTCTTGATGGCGTAGCTGTCCGGCGCCTTGTCTGCAGCGAGGAGCAGCTCGTCAGCCAGCGCCTCTGAGAGCTTCTTCCTCTTGTTGAATGCGTTTATCAGCGCCGCAAGCGCCAGGTTGCGCAGTGCGACATCGACGCGCCTGTTGGAGCTTATGCCTACGGCGACGTTGTACGATATCCCGCCGTAGCGCACCCTTGTGGTGTCCTCTATCGGGGCAGCATTCTGAAGCGCATCGACAAAAACCTGTATCGGGTTCCTCGCCGTCTTCTTGTTTATGGAGTCGAATGCCTCCTCTACTATGTGCATGACCTTGAGCTTCTTGCCCTGCAGCCTTCCTTCCGTGCGTATGAACTTTCCGCCGACCTTCCTGCCCGTCCCCCCCCGCATCAGCTTGTTCATGAAGCGCTCTATTATGTTGCTGTGCGCATTGTAGTAGGCCTGGTTCTTCCTCCTGCCGAAAAGGTTCGGGTACGGCTGCTTGTTGAACTTGATGTACTCGGCGACGCTCTGGTCGGTTACCTTGACAGCTGCGACGTCATACTTGTCGAACAGGAGCACCGCGCCGCTTCTCCCGGCACCTCCCGATGCCGTGTTCCTTGCCTGCATGCTGCCATCTGGTCCCTCTGACCTTGCCCTGGACCTCGACCGCCTCGCCTGCGGCCTCTTCTGCCCTGCCGCATCGTCATGAGTTGCATCCTTCACGGCCTCGGTCTCGTCTGCCACAAAATTACCTCTATCTCTTAGGCTTCTCCTTCTTGCCCTTCACTACCTGGAATATGTCGGCGCCGTTCACTGCTATGACCTTGTACTTGAGCCCGGGTATGCAGCCCATCTGCCCGCGCTGCGAGCCTCCAAGGCCCTGCACAGTAACCTCGTCGTGCTCCTCGATCGTGTTTATTGAGCCTTCATACGGCACGAATGCGCCGACAACCCTCCCGTTCTTGATGAGCTGCACGCGCACGCACTTGATGAGCCCTGAATGCGGCTGCTTCTGCTGCAGCACGAACTTCTGGAGCACCAGCCCCTTCGCCATAGGCACCGTGCCTACCGGATCGTACTTCTGCTTGAGCTTGAAATACTTCCTCTTCCACCACTTGTTGAGCAGCCTCTGCTTCTTCCTCTTGCGGATAAGCTCCTTTGCTGCGAATTCTCCCTTTGGCAAACCATGCACCTGCTATGAATATTCCTCCTTGAGTATGGCCGAGTTGCCCGGCTCGAGTATCGTGAAGGCATTTACTGCGAAGGGCCTTCCGCACAGCGTTCCAAGGTCCACCGAGTTCCCCTTGAAGCGTATAACCTTGATCCCTGACACCCCGCACATGTGGAGTATGTCTCCTATGATGTCCTTCTTGCCGCCCTCTGCGACAACAACGGCCCTGGCGCTCGAGTCTGATATTGTCCTCATTACCTCGCGGCTGCCGAAGGCGACCCTGCCCGTGTCTATCACAAGCCTGAGGTCGCTGTTAATGTCACTCATGTTTATGCCTTTTGGTTTGGCCGAAGCCTCATTACCAGAGCGCATCGCTGAGCTCAAAAGTAAGTGCTATTATTGTACACAAAAAGGTATATAAAGCTTGATATGCCGGGAGCCCCGTATGCCTGTGCGGTCTCTGCGGCATTCGACAACGTCAAATAACTAACCATGCAATAGCCATATTTAATATGTAATAAACAGAGTGCTACTGCATTTCTATGGCCGAGATAGCGGGCTACGGGGCGCACGTGCCGCACTACCGCATAAGGGTAGAGGAGATAGCGAGGGTGTGGAGCGAGAGCGCCGAGGGCATAAAGAAGGGCCTCAACATACGCGAGAAGTCGGTTCCGTCGCACGATGAAGACGCTGCGACCATAGCTGTGGAGGCGGCCAGGCGCGCAGTCAGGCACTCGGGGATAGACCCGAGGGAGCTCGGCGCCATATACGTTGGGTCGGAGTCGCATCCATATGCAGTCAAGCCCACCGCAACCATAGTGTCGCAGGCTATAAGCGCAGGCCACAGGCTTACCGCAGCTGACCTCGAGTTCGCCTGTAAGGCAGGCACGGCCGGCATGCAGATGCTGATGGGCATGGCAGACAGCAAGATGATCAAA
>JAMCZF010000024.1:8392-10411 GCA_023485825.1 Candidatus Martarchaeota archaeon | reverse complement strand
ATACGTTAATGCTGCGAAGCATTATAGGTCTTCGCTGCGATTACTGCACGTGGGTGTGGATGGGGGAGTACAGCAGGGAGCAAGGTACAATTAGGGAGCTGCTGGCCGACGGGGAATCGGTGGGCATAGAGATAAGAGAGAGCAGGCTTGGAGGGGGCAGGCTTCTCGCCCCGGCGCACGTCTTCGCGACGGAACATCGCATCATAATCGTCAGGCGCGATGCCCTGGGCATCAGGAACAGCAGCAAGATAATACGCTACGAGCACATAACCGAGATAAAGATAGAGCGAGGCATGAGTTTCTGCAGGCTGCACTTCAGCCTGATCGGCGAACAGGCGGAGAGCGCAGAGGACATGAAGTGGGTCTCGGGCCTGTATTACCACGATGCACTGAAGCTGATCCAGTTCATAAACAGGAGGCACTTCAAGCCTGTAGCAGAAAACGAGCACGCGCAGAAGCCCGAGTCCGCCGCGGCAGCGCGGCCCCTGCGCCCGCTGCGGTGATGATTCCGCTCAGGAGCCCGTGCCGCGATAATTATTCCAGCGCATCTCATTGAGTCGCAGGTATGCGTCTTGCTGGCCGACCACGCTGATGCCTGCGCGGCGCCCGCCGGCGCCTGCGAGCTGCCGTTCCTGCAGCTCGCGTATTATTCTCCGTATCCTCCTCCTTGTTTTCATCTTCCACGCACCCCAGTTATGGTGGATCTTTGAAGTATATAAGCGTTGTGTGCAATTTTGTCATTCAGGGGGCGCCTGCAGCGTCAGTGCAAGGCGGGTTTACCGCTGGTGACGTCTTCTCGCCCCGTAGACGGCGCGGGGTTTCCCGCTCACGTCGCCAAGCAAAAAGCCTTTAAGGATGACGCGGCAAATACTACTGTAATGGAATGTTAGCCTCGATCGCGCTGCCGCTGCTGTCCATATTCGCAGGATCCGTAGTATCTGAGACGCTCATCATAGTGGCTATCATAGCTGTAATATTCATAGTCTTTGCGCTTGGCAGGTTCCTGCTGGGCCTTCTCGTGAACAGCATACTCGGCCTTATAGCCTTATTCCTGATAAATGCGATATTCGGCCTTGCAATACCAATAACGCTTGCAACAATCGCCGCCACAGCTATCTTCGGGCTCCCCGCCGTCTTCGTCATTGTGATCCTGAAGCTCGGAGGCATGCTCTGAACCATTGATTTCTGGCCGCATGGATGGGTTCGGTGAACCAGCCCATGCCCGCGCATATTCATACCTGCCGCAGGCCGCATTGCTGCCGGGAATCCGCAGGTTGCAATGCCATATGAAGGTATATAAACATGAGGTGCGATACAAGAGGCATGGCATGCGCATGGCTTGCTTGTCCGGGCTCCATCGTCAGTCCCACATATGCCGGTGCAGGCAGGTACACGGTCGTTTCATGAAGAAGGTCGCGATATCGATAGGCGGCAGCATTCTCTCCTCGATGAGCGTGTTCGATGTCGAATTGTCAAGATGTTCAATGCCGCAAAGGGGCTCGCGCAGGTGCTTTCCAGGCATTCTGACACGCGGTTCGTCATCGCCACCGGCGGCGGGAGGCTCGCCAGGGAGGCTGTTTCGGCCATGAGCGCCGTATACGACAACAAGTATGACCTTGACAAGATAGCCATAATGCCGACGCGGCTGCACGCCATGATGCTCATGTCTGTTATCAGCAGCGTCAAGGGCACCGAAGGAGACGTGCACCAGGCAGTGCCTGTGTCTCCGGACGAGGCAAGGAGCGCGCTTGAGCTCAAGCGCATAGTAGTGCACGGCGGCTTCATCCCCGGCATGACCACTGACAGCTGTGCGGCCCTGTCTGCTGAGGCTATGGGCGCAAAGCTGCTGGTCAATGTCAGCAAGACAAATCACATTTACGACAAGGATCCGAAGGGGAACAAGGACGCAAAGCCGTTGCACAGGATGACCTATGACCAGCTCATCAGGCTGGCTGGCGAGTCAGACGGGAGGGACCCGGGCTCAAACTTCGTTTTCGATCTTGTGGCGGCGAAGCTGAT
>JAMCZF010000024.1:0-8382 GCA_023485825.1 Candidatus Martarchaeota archaeon | reverse complement strand
CCAGGATAAAGACAGTCTTCGTTGGCAAGGACCCCGAGGCGCTCGAGAGCGTGCTGTCCGGGAGGAGATTCGAAGGCACCACAGTAGAGTAGCGCGCCGTGCATATGCTACCGCGCTCCGCTGAGGGTAAGAATGCTCCAGTGGAGGTTTTCAGGCCTTCTTCACGTTCTTAGCGCGCGGTCCCTTATCCCCCTGCTCGACCTCGTACTCGACGCTGTCGCCCGTTGCGAGGGCTGCGCCCCCTGCCACAGATGATACGTGCACGTACACGTCCTTCCCGTCGTCTCCTGTTATGAATCCAAAGCCCCTTGCGGCATTGAACATCTTGACTTTTCCCTTCATGCTATCACATCCATATACATTAAACACACTAATTTAAATACCTGAAGAATTCCAGGGTTCCTGTCGGTGCTGCCCGGCGCCGTCTCTTCCCACCAATTTGCGGTTTGCACTTTAGTATGGCGCGAATGTTATGCTTGAGCCAACCATCTTCTTGTAGAACCTCATGTTCGACGCTACGTCCTTCGGCTTCACGAGCAGATTGTCGAACCCGTTCCACAGGGTGTACCAGCTCGCAGGCGCCAGTACTATGTCTATCGAATCCTTCATGAAGGTGTTGGCGCCTGCAGACGTTATCAGTATTACGTCGAGTATGCCGACGATTACGCCTATCGATATAAGGACCACGGCAAGCCTGCGCCTATGGATCAGCTCTCTCTCGGCAAGTCTGTAGTGCTTCCTGAAGTGGCTCTTCAGCCTCTGCTTTATCCGCTCCTCGCTGCTCTTGTCCTGCAGGGGCGCCGGTATCAGGAAGCGGAGCTCTATGCCGTTTGTCTTGTCCCGCGCCGCCTTCCTGGCCTCGATCAGGAAGTCCTCAGAAAGGGCGCGCTCGTTATACGGCCTCGGATCAAAATCCGAAAATATGTCATCGTATGTGTCGAGTATGAGGCTTATCTCGGCCTTGTCCATGGCGCTCTTGAGCCCCGTCTCCGCGGCTGTCTTCTGGTCCGGCTTTGTCGTGGCGCCGCCCGGCGCGGGATTCGCGTCCTTTGCTGCTGCTTTCGGGTCTACGGACATCAGTGCACCTTGCAATGCAACACCTCTCTCAGAAAAAGGCTAATATACTTTCTATTTCAGAGACAGCCCGACATTGTGAATTGATGCAGGCTGAAAAACCCTTCCCCGCCTGCGCAAGCCTTCCTCAGAAACAGCATGTGCGTTGGTGGACAAAACCCCGGCTTTCCGACGGCGGATATTCTGGGCTGCCTGATAGGCGCTCCGCTGCAAACACATATATACTTTCTTATACCATGCCTATAACTGGGAACATAGCGGTCATCGCTATGAAGCGCAGCGTCTGTTCGCTGTGCATATGGGTGTGATGGGACGGATACGGCGCACGATAGCGGAAAGTGGCAAAGACTGAAGAAGGTTGGCAGTGTCAGCGTGGATCAGTATGTACGCAACCTGAAGAGGCGGGTGCCCGAGATGCAGGGGTCATGCGGGCTGAACGCAACTGAACTCAGGGCCGCAGCCAGGGGAGTGGAAGTTGCAGGGTTCGCGCCCGCTGCTAATATCAACGGCGCACTGCCAATGGAAAAGCCAGGCCAGACGGCGAGAACCGGTGACAGAAGCAGCTTCCAAGTTACAGACGAGCAGCGCAGGGAGTTCCTCGGCAGGGCCGGCGATGCGGTTAAGTTCGTGAATGGCATGAAGCAGGGGGAGCACAGGATGCCGAGCATTGAGATGAGCGACAACGCAGGGCTTGTTAGGAGCGTTGAGTATACGGCCATCGCGGCAAGCGCAGGCGTGCTGCATAGCCTCATGGGGGACAATGCAGAGGCAGACAGGCTCCTCGATGTCATAGCAAACGAGGATATAGTCAAGCGCGACGGCAACGGACAGGTCACCATCGGCCCTGAGAATGCGCAGGAAAGCACGCTGGCTTCGCTCTGGACCAGCATACTGGCGCGAAGCCGCGGAAGGATCGCGTTCGCTGAGCAGCAGGGCTTCAGGGAAGACCTTCACATGCAATCCAATGTAAGGCCGGGGGGGCAGTTGGCAGGCAGCGGTCTTTATGTGAGGAAGGGCTCGCCGGTAGACTGCCCGCAGACGTATATGAATGCGCTGATAGGCTTTGCCTACGCGCAGAAAGGGGAGTACGAGACCGCCAGGCGGTTGCTTGAGTCGATGTCGGATCTCATCCCAAGGTATAGCAATGGGCTTTATCACATTTCCGCAGAGATGGACACGTTCAAGAAGTATGGCAGGGGCAACGCGGATGTGGCGCTCATGACTGCGCTGCACGCCATACTGGCTTTGGGCGCAGAGCATGCAGAAGCGGAGTGGGGCGCGGTCGTGAAACTGGAATTCAACAATACCCTAAGGTTCGAGGGCACGCAGACCAGGATACTTGCCGGCATAATGTTCGCCATGGTCGCAGGCAGGGTGCTGTGACGCATGCGTATTGTTTTTATTCCTTTGTAGTTGATTCTTCTCATGGCTCCGAGATACAGTGCGGTCGGGCGGCGCAGGCAACGCCCTGTCGGACGTGACGTTGCGGTCTTCTTTGCGGCTGTGCTTCTCGTGCTCGTTGCAACGGTCTACATACGCACCCTCATGCTCAGCTATCCCGGCTTCTTCGAGCCCGACGGCTTCTACAACTACGCCGTGATACGCTATGCGGTAGCGCACAATCTCACCGTCCCGCAGAGGCTTCCGCTATCTGGCTGGCCGTCCAGCGCGCAGATAAACGAGCCGTCAGGGCTTTATTGGATTACCCTGATTCCGTACGCTGTTCTGCAGCACATCGGGATAGGCTACTCCGATATAATGCGGTTTGTCCCGGTGCTGTTCGGCATTCTTGATGTTATAGGCGCGTACTACCTCTCGAGATTCATAAGCAGGGACAGGATATTCGGGCTTCTCGTGATGGCGCTTGTCGGGCTGAGCGTTGCAGATGCGACAAAGACCATGGCCCTTTCATACAGGGGCGACGGCTTCGTGACCATCTTCCTGATCCTTGCACTCATATCAATGGCCCTTGCGATCAACGAGCGGCGGCGCGCAATGAGGATAGCGTATGCTCTTGGCGGCGCCTTCGCGCTGAGCCTGTGCAGCCTCGTATGGAACGGGGCGGGCTTTGCGCTTGCAGTCTACTCCCTGTCTTTCATGCTCATCGCAGCGTATGCATTCATCGCAGCCAAGAAGGGGATTCTAGCCCGCCTGGGATACGTAGCCGCGGGCCTGTATGCGTGGTTCCTTCTGGTTACCATATACAATGCGCTTGGTTACATACCAGGGCAGCACTTTCAGGCGCTCACGGGGCCGGGCTCTGTCGCAATACCCTCGGCCCTGCTGCTTGGCTGGTTGTTCCTGCTGCTCATGCTCGGTAAGGAAGGCGGCAGCGGCATAGTCTCGAGGCCTGCCGGCAGGCTCGCGGCTCTCGCGGTTATAATGATTGCCGGAACAGCCTCTTTCTATATCCTCGCATACGGCTTCCTTTACAGTACCCTGTCCTCGGAAGGGCTTGTGCATGCGCAGAACGGCCTCCTCAGGTCGATCGGGGAGCTTGACGCGCCGACCTTCCAGTACCTCCTTGCCAACTTCAACGCCGGGCTGTTCATGAGCCCGATGGGAATTGCAATGGCGCTATCGGCAGCCTTCCCGGGCATTATGGTAATATTCTTCATGCTCCTGCTTGCGGGGTCTGCATTTTACGCATTTACGCGCGTGGACGGCTCAGGGGGCTGGCTTGGGGGCCGCGCGTGTCTTAGCCTTGACATAAGGCCGGAGATGCTGATGATGGCGGCGTATCTCGCTGTCGCCGCGTTCCTGCAGATGACAGCGGACAGGTTCAGCTCATTGGTAGCAGTGCCTCTTGCCGTGTTCTCAGCATATACCCTATACGTGCTGCTCCTGTTCATCAAAAGGCACGGCACGCCGTCTGCGAGGGCAAAGCTGTATCTGCTCTCGGGAATCATAATCGCGGCATTGTTCATGGTGATTCTGCGCTGCGCTGCGGCTACGCTCACTGCCGCAACGCCGCTGGATTATACATATCCTTATCTGCTCAGCGCGGCCGCATGGCTCAATTCCGGCACCCCGCTGAACAGCACGGTGCTGGCCTTCTGGCCGGACGGGAGCGTGGTCGAGGGCTGGGGCAACAGGACAAGCGTAATGGACAGCGTAGGCGCCCAGGATCTGCATAAGACGCAGGCGTTTGCGTCATGGCTGTTCAACACGAGCGACGATCCGGGATTCCTCTTGGGCAGCGCCATGGGAAAGCCGGACTACCTTCTCGTCAGGCAGTACTGGATATATGAAAGCGCAAGCATACTTACAGAGACAGACATGAGCAACAGCAGCTCGCAGGCGTATGTGTCGGAAAGCCTTGGCGTAGTCAACCAGTCGTGGAATGGCACCTCCTTCGAGGCCACGCTCGCAGGCAATGGGATCTACGGCAGCATAAAAATCTACAACGGCACAATCGCAAGCAGTTTGTTCGAGTACAAAAGCGGAGCGGCGCAGTACATCATACCCCTCGGGTCAGTGTCCTTCTACAATGCTTACACGGGAAATTTCCAGATACAGGCAGTGCAGGGCCGCGGGGCTCAGTACGGCCAGATGCTCCTGCTCCTGCTGGCTCCGGCCAACGGCTCGCGCTCAGGCCTGGGCAGCGTCGCGGTGACCGGCGCGTACATAATGTCAGCGAGCATGGCCGATAGCAATCTCGTGAAGCTTGCCTATTTCTGCAACAGCCGGCAATGCGCATGGAACAACAGCGTGGCAGGCCTGCGTCTCGTGTATCCGAACAACGCGACAGGCTACAATCCCGATGTCAAGATATTCAGGATAATCTACCGCAACGGCGGGTGAGCCCGGCTAATCTGGCCGCGCGACGCTGCGCGCGGCCTTTACCTTGTGCCTCGCCCTGAGAAGTTGAGGAAGGAGTAAAATGCGGGTTTGGGCTGCATTGCCCCGCTTATGAGCCCGTAATCCTGTCCGCCGGAATCGATGAGGCTGAACCAGTATATGCGCCTGACGAAACTGTACCGGCTCAGGAACAAAAGGTCCTGTTCCAGGAACATTGCTTGCTTCTGCACAGAAAGGTTCAGCCCTACGGCCCAGTTGTTGGACGTGATACCTGTCTCTGTTATCCAGACCGGCTTGCCCGTCAGGTTCTCGTAAAGGTTGAGCACCATGCCGTACAGCTGCCCGAGAGTAAGGTTTCCGCCTATCTGCTGGTCCAGGCTGTAATACGGAAGGCTGTATGCATGGAGCGAAATGGCGTCGCAGTATTTTGAGGCGCCGTATGACCAGACCTTGCTGTAGAACGCATATTCGTATTCTACGCTCTGTACCGGATACATCTCTGCGCCGCCAAAACACACGACCGTCGCGTTTGGATCCCTGCCTTTTATTATGCGGTATGCGCTCTTGATCATGTTGAAATAGTCAAGCGCGCTCCCGTTGTCATAGCCGCTCACGAATATCTGCGCCAACGGCTCGTTGTAGATCTCCCACTCCCTCACCCCGGGATATTCTGCAATCGCGTCTGCGACGCTCGCATTCCAATCGGAGAGGGTCCAGTTGCATCCTGAGACGCATCCGCCCGGAGAGGGCTGCGCCCCGACTGTGTCGTAGTCAAGTATGCCAAGAAACTGCGCTCCTTCTGCAGTGGCGTTTCTTATGAACGCAGCCTGGCCTGGTTTTAGCGTTATGTCAGTCCTGAAGCAGTCTATGCCATTGCCGATGGCATATTGAAGCAATGTTGCGTTGCCTGCGCCGTTGACGCAGAACCGCTGCGAGAACTGCCCGGAGCCGTACGCGGAGTTTGAAGCTGCGCCCTGGGATTTGTAGCCATTGAAAAAGACATAGGCTGCGGCTGAGATGACAATCGCCAGCAGGACAATTGCCATCGCGGTTCTACCCATGCTTCCTCGCCCGATTGCATTGCAAGTCATTGAGATGGAGGCACAGGGAATCGAACCCGGGCTCTGACCGTGTAAGGGTCATGTCCTACCATTAGACGATGCCTCCGCAGCATCATTTATTTTGCTGCCAAGATTAATAACGTTATCTTTGATGGTCCTCGCAGAATCTTTTTATCCTTCTTATTGCCTCGGTAAGCACTGCCTCGCTGGGCAACGTAACTATGCGTATGAATCCGGGCATGCCGAATCCAGAGCCCCTGGTCAGCTGGACCTTTTGCTCTCTCAACAGCAGCTCTACGAACTCCCTGTCATCCCTTAGGCTAAGCTTGTCTAGGTGGATTCTTGCGAAGAGGTAGAATGCGCTGTTCGGCTGCACAGTGGTGAGGAATCCGGTCTCGTTTACCAGCCTCGCCGCATGGACGGACTGCGACGCTATCTGCGCGGCCTTCTCCCGGATGAACTCTTGATGCTTGGCGGTGTTGCGCAGGCCTTCGAGCATCGCGTACTGCGATGGCGTGTTGGCGGAAAGGCGTGCGCCCGCCATCCCGATGAACGTCCGCTTCAGCGCCTGCGTCTTCGTGTCCTGCTCCGGGAATATGGCAAAGCCGATGCGCAGCCCTGTCGACATGTAATTCTTCGATGCCCCGTTGAGCAGCAGGTGCGGTATCCCTTTGGCGAGCTTGCCTACGCTTGTGAACGCCGCGCCGTTGTATAGCAGTTCATCGTAGACCTCGTCAGACACAACGAACATGTCGTTGTCCTTCGCTATCTCTATCGCCTCGCGTATGGCCTTCTCGCTCAGCACCGTGCCCGTGGGATTGTTCGGGTTAGTAATCAGCATGTACTTCGGCCTCTTTCCGGCATGGGACCTCAGCGCGTCGTCGAGTTCGCCGATGCTAATGTCCCATCCCCTCTTTTCGTCGAGGGGCGGAAGTATGGCGACGCCACCTGAAAGCTTCAGGTAGGTAAGGTACTCGGTAAAGAACGGCCTGAATATCACAGCTGCATCGCCAGGGTCTATCATTGCCTGGTTCATGAACGAGAGGGCCTCGCTGACCCCCTGCGTTATTACTACGTCGTCGCCACTGAACTCTATTCCATACAGGCCCTTGTATCTGTCTGATACCGCTTCGCGCAACTCCTCCAGGCCCTGCTCGCGAAGGTAGTTAGTGTGCCCTTCGTCCACCGCCTTCTTGAACGCCCAGGCGATATTCCTCGGCATCCTGAAGTAGATGCCGGGATCGCCGATGTTTATCATTATCAGCTTGCCGCCCTGCCTTTCCAGCTCCCTTGCGCTGCCGCCCTGCTCGAGTATTGGGTTCTCTATGCCCCTCCCCGCCCTGGATATGAACCCCGCCGCGGCTTCCATGCTACTACCTTACGAACCGGCCGGCCCTCTTGCCTGCCAATGCCTCATGGAACGAGTGCTTCTTTAGGACTAGGGCCTTCACCGTGTCGATGTCATCTATGCCGTTTGTCCTTGACAGATGCTCCACCTGGTTGAGCTTGTTCGCGAATGCGTTGTAGGCCGTGACAGCAGCGGTAAGCGCGTCGCGTTCATGATGGTTCCTCGTCTTCATCGCGCGGCGCAGCTCGTCCTTTTTGGCCACGCGTATGTCCTCCCTGGGCGAGAAGAGCACTGCGTCGAATATGGCCGCAAGCCTTGAGGCCGTGTGGTCAGCATTCCTCTTGTCGCATGCCACGACCGCCGGGGAGCCGGCCTCGTGTATCAGCCCGACGAACCATTCAAGCCCCGCATGCCTGCCGGTCCTTAGCATCACGGGTCTGCCGTTCAGGTCAAGGCATGCGATTGCCGATGTCTTTCCGGGGTCGATCCCAACTATAATGTGCCTCATTGAATTACTGCCTGCAAAACGTGCTGTTGGCCGCGCACATGGCATACTGCTCTGCCTGGGGTATGGACTGGTACTGGCAGTTTGTCACTATCATCGGCGTAGACGTTACATTGTAGTACGCGGCAAGAACCGACTGGCGGGCAATCACGACGGAGGAGTTGGCGATGCAACTGTCAAGCGCGATCCTGTTCAGGCCCGAGTCGTTCGCCAGCGTCGACAGGAACTGCGGAGACATGTAAAGTCCGTCGTAGCTGCTGTTCACTGAATTCACGAACCTGGAGAAGTTCTGCTGCTGCGAGGCGCAGAACAGATACTTGCCGAAGGCCTGCGTGTTGCCTATGCCATGGCTCAATGCAATCTGCTGCGAATACGGGGTGTAGAGCACCTCAAGGCGGGTTTGTACGCCAGCAGGGAACCTTGATTGTATGCCCTCCATCGTTTCCAGGCTCCTGACGCTTCCGGGAGAGTACGGGTCTATGAACCAGTATATCTGCAGCGGCGATGCTGTGCTGCATGCGACCTTGCCCTGCAGCATGACCACGCCATAGGACTTCACATAGTTCTGCGTTGTCAGCGACGGCTTCACGGCC
>JAMCZF010000023.1 GCA_023485825.1 Candidatus Martarchaeota archaeon | reverse complement strand
GGACAGTATCGATTCCAGCAAGCGCATGTAATCCGCAAGCCCGTGCCCCTCCAGCATCTGTTTGAGCGCTTTCAGGTCCGGCTTTGCATAGAACAGCATCCCCATTATGTCTATCCTGTCCTTCTCCCCCTTCCCGCTCTGCCCCCTGTCCAAGGCTGCGCCAAGCTTTAGCGCCATCAGCGCCTCTGCGCTCGCGACCTCGAATCCCCCAATGCTGGTGTGGTACTTTTGCAGTATCTCCTTTGGAGGGATCGCAAGATCCGAATAACCCGGCAGGTATATGTCGATGTCATACCTGTCCAATCTTATCTCGTACTTGCGCAGGCGCTCGTTCTTCAGAAGCTGATAGGCGTTTTGGAGGATCCTTAACGCGCCATAATCCACGATTATGTCTATGTCCCTCGATTTCTGAAGGTGCGTGTGAAGGTATGTCGCCCACCCCCCTATGAGCACGAAATTGATATCTTTTGAGAGCTTCTTTAGCCCCTCCCAGCTCGCTTCTGTTATCTCGCTATTCCAGAACTCGTTCATATCCCCAGCCTCTTTGAAAGCGCATCGACAAAGTCCTTGGCGTACCACTGGCCCATGTTCCAGAGGTCGGCGAAAAGCTGCGCAGGGCATACCGACGACTTATCGAGCTTCCCTTTGCTGATTTCTCCCCCAAGGTAATCGTCGCAGCGCATCACTATGAGATTGGGCTGCCTCTCGCTGGGTCCGAATCTCTTCTTTATTTGTTCAAGCGCCGATTCCGTCGCGTAGAGGTACACTTCGCTGTAATCTGCGGGCGCCTCGTCGAACGTGAATCTGTAGCCGGTATAGCCGGTGAAGGCGACCCCGTCCGGCATGGATCTCTCTATATCCCTGATGGGCATCTCCGCCCTCGTTTGGTACGCTATGTCCCTCTTCAGGCCCCTGTGCGTCGCCCAGTAGAGCAGGAGGCGATCGAGCGCAACGACATCGAAGCCGCGCCTTCTCGCGGCAACAGCATTGACCTCCTTGAGCTCCTTGACAGCGCCGTTCACAGCGCTTAGCGATATGCCAAGCTCCCTGGAAAGAGCGAGCTGCGTGAAGCTGCGCTCCCCATTTATGGCGTCGCATCCGAGCTTCCTGAATACGATCTCCTTCCTGTTCATGTTTCTATATCTGAATAAGATAATATAAATAGGTTTCTACTTTTATAGAAACATATAAATATGATATATTAGGAAACAGAAACCTAACTGGGCGATTGCGAACATGCTCAATTCTCCTTCGACGGATAAAGTCATCTCTTCGTCATCTCTATCTTACGCGCTAGATGGATGACCTTCTCCTAGGGCTAAAGCCCTAGGTATCAATGCAGGTCAAGACACTTACGCAAGCCTCGCCTGCCCAGATATGTCCTGTCTCCTGATGTAATGAAAATCAGGTCAATTAGAAACAGCCATTCCGCATGCCGCGCGCGCGGCCACACCATATATAAATAAGTTTAGGTGGCAAAAAGATTCACAATCCTTGCGCCTCTTCTGCGCATGGCCTTTGGAGATGAGTCTTTGACTGATGACACCGACCGTGCAGCGGCTGTGACGGGCGCCGGCGCTCCGTCGAAAGGCTCGCGCATGTCCTCGCTGCTCACCAAGGGCAACGTTCTCTTCCTGGTTATACTGCTCGCCATATTCCTTGTTACTATATACCTGCGCACGCCTTTGCTCAGGTTCCAGGGCTTCTACGAGCCTGACGGCTTCTTCCACTACGCCGTGATACGCGCCGCCGTCAACAACGGGTTCTCTGTCCCGCATTACCTCAGCATATCGGGATGGCCGCAGCACAGCCTGGTTTCTGAGCCTGACGGGCTGTACTGGGTTACCCTGATTCCCTACGCGTTCATTCAGTACCTCGGGATAAGCTATTATACTGTAATGCGCGTAATCCCGATATTGTTTGCGCTGCTCGATGCCGTGGGCGCGTACTTCCTCGCAAGGTTCATAAGCAGGGACCGCGTGTTCGGGCTATTGGTCATGGCGTTTGTGGGCCTCAGTGCCGGTGACGCGGCGCGGACGTCCGCGCTCATATACAGGGGCGACGGCTTTGTGACAATCTTCCTCATACTTGCGCTTATATTCATGGCCAAGCTGCTGAGCGAGAAGCGGCACGTCAGGAAGCTGCTTTACATGTTCCTCGCGGGACTTGCCCTGAGCGCGGGCTCGCTTGTCTGGAACGGCGCGTCGTTCGCTATTGCAGTGTTCGTGCTCGCCTTCGTCCTGCTTACGGTATACGCATTCGTAACCGACAAGGAGCACATTTACAGGAACATGCTGTATGCCCTTTGCTCCTTGCTCGTCTGGTTTGTCCTCGCCTGGCTGTATGTATTTGCGGGGTTCATGCTGCCGCAGACCTTCAACAGCCCGTACTTCCTTATGCTGTGGGCCGGCCTCCTGGCCGGATGGCTCGTCATGGGATTCCTGCTCAGGAACAAGAACAATTACCAGATAGTCAGCACCCCGTATGGCAGGCTTGCGATCACAGTCCTGCTCATAGGCGTCGGCGGCGCGACGTTTTATCTGGTTGCGTATGGCTTCCTTTACACCATATTCGTGGCCAACGGCTTCGTTGTGACTTCGGGATTCGCGGCAACGATACAGGAACTGACCCCGCCGACGTTTTCGTTCCTCTTCGCGAGCTTCAACATAGCCCTGTTCATGAGCCCGATGTCGATGATGATGGTTCTGTCGTCGCTTGTGTCCGGCGCTATGGTGATCTTCTGGATAATGCTCGTCATAAGCTTCATACCCTACCTGCTCATGCGCGTCTACGACTCCGGCGGCTGGCTCAACGGGAGCGCGCGCATCACCAGGGACATAAAGCCCGAGGTCTTCATACTCGTGGCGTATATGGCATTGACATCGTATCTGCAGATGACTGCCATACGCTTCAACTCCCTTGTTTCGATACCGCTGGCCATATTCTCTGCATACACGCTCTACTGGGTCATTCTTGCTGTCAAGAAGGGGATCGAGAGGAGCAGGAGCATCGAGTGGGCCTTCTGGGGCCTTGCGACGTTCCTGTGGCTTGCGGCAACGGCCGCGCTGTACGTTGTGCTTGCGGCGCACGTCTCGCTGGCCTGGCAGGCGAATGCTGTAATAGCCATGATACTCGCGCTTCCGGTATCGCTCGTCGCCACTTACATGGTGCACATGGAGAATCTCGCCTTGGCCGAGGGGAAGAAGCCCGGCAGGCTGCTCCCCTCCGCGGCAGTGGCGCTGTCCCTTGCGGTGGTGACTGCATCGTTCACAACCGCGGCAGTGGGCGCCCTGGTGATATTGGAGTTCGCCCTGGCAGTTATAGCCGCATACCTCTTTGTGTACAAGGAGAACGCTACGCTGTTCGGCGCGGCTTTGCTAATAGCGGTGCTTGTCCTGATGGCCGTGGTACTGTACTATGACATACAGTTCAGCAGCTTCTCGCAGGCCGACTTCATAAACCCGCTGTTCCTGAACGCGACTTCGTGGATAAAGGCGAACACCCCCGCGAACAGCGTCTTCCTGACGCTGTGGCCCGACGGCTCTGTGATTGAGGGATGGGGCAACAGGACAAGCGTGACGGACAGCGTTGGCGCGCAGAACGGCGCGACGGCCGACCCCTTCGCGGCGTGGCTGCTGAACTCCAGCGAGGATCCCGGATTCCTTGAGAGCAACGTGAGCTCAAGGCCCAACTACCTGCTCGTGCGCAACATATGGCTGGAGGAGAGCCAGGGCATATTCGAGGAGTCGCTGCTCAACTCGAGCATGGCGTCGTATTACGGCTATGCGCCGCTCACTAGCATCTACGAGTCCAGGAACGGCAGCGCATTGGACTTCAGGTTCACTGGGCCTGGGGTCGATGCGTATATGTACACGCAGAACGGCCTGCTCACAAACAGCTTCATCACATTCAACAGCAGCGGCGGACAGGCCATATCCCCCATAACATACGTCGCGCTGTACAACCAGAACAACGGCAACTTCAGCATACAGACCAACACAGCGTACAACAGGACAAACGGCGAGCTTCTCCTAGTCATATACTCCACTGTCCCCAGCGCCCAGCTGCCGTTCAATGTCACAAGCGTGGCCGTGTTCGCGCCCGGAATGAGTGCGAGCAACATGCTGAAGCTCGTATACTTCTGCAACAACAACGTGTGCCTGTGGAACAAGAACAACATGGTGGCAAGGCTCACTCAGGTGTACCCCAACGCGCAGACGGGATTCAACCCCGACACGAAGATATTCAAGATAACGTACCTGAACGTCACGCAGGGCAGCGCAGCAGCAAGCGGTGCCGCGCCGGGCACGGCGGTCGCCAACAGCATTGCATCAAACTCGGTAAATGCCGCAGGCGCCGCATCGGCGAACAGCATTGCCGCATCGGCGAACAGCATTGCAGCGAACGCTGTTGCGGCGGCGCAGGGCAGTTCCAATGCCCCTAGGACCTGACGTTCATTGGATGCGCATGTGCGCCGTTTCCCCGTGCGCGCTGCCGCAGATCCCGCTAAGGGGGCATCTGCCGCACAATGGCTTCTTCCTGCAGTAGTTCTTGCCAAGCTCCACGAACTGGGCATGGAAGTCGTTGTAGAGCGCGACATCCCTCGGTATGCTGGCCTGGATTATGGACTGCAGCTCGTCATATCCCCTTTCCTCCTCCTCGTCATATATGCGCTGCACGGCCCTGCGGGTGTAGGCGTCTATGACGAACACCGGCTTCTCCGCGGCATACAGAATTATTGAATCGGCGGTTTCCGGGCCTATGCCGTTGAGCGATAGAAGCTCCCTGCGCAGCGCCACTGCGTCCTGCGAGAAGAAGCCCGCAAGACCATGATGTTTCGAGACTATGTGAGAGCATATGCTCTTCAGCCTCAGGGCCTTCTGGTTGTAGTACCCGCTGGGCCGCGCCGCCTGCCGCAGCGCGCCGAGCCTTGCGCGGGCTATCCTGTGCACAGACAGGAGTCCCGCGGCCCGCAGATTTGCTATCGCCCTCTCTGCGTTCTTCCAGCTCGTGCTCTGCGCCAGTATCGCCCCCAGCAGTATCTCATCTGGCGTGTCGCCGGGCCACCAGTCGAGGAATCCGAAGCGCGCCCTCATGGCCCTGTATATGTCAATGAAGCCCGGGCGCGCCTTATGCATTCACTCTATCTTTATGTCTCCGGAGTTTACCTTTGCGGTTGCCTCCTTGGCGTTCATTCCCTCTACGGTTATGTTCATGCTCTTGCACGTGCCGAGGACCTGCTTGACCTTATCCGCCAGGGTGTTGCCGTACATGGCAGTGCTCTTCGCCTTTGCCACCGACTTTACCTGCTCCATGGTTATGTTCCCTGCGGTTTCGTCCTTCCCCTTGGCGCCCTTTGGGATTCCCAGCTCCTTTAGTATGAGTGCACTCGTCGGCGGGGATCCCACCTCCACCCTGTAGGCCTTCGTTGCGGGATCGACTATCACCTTGACAGGTATCTTTATGCCCTCGAAGGCCTTTGTCTTGCTGTTTATCTCGTCAACGATCTTGCTTATGTTGACGCCCAGCGGACCGAGCGCCGGGCCGAACGGCGGGCCTCCGGAGGCTTTGCCGCCTTCTATCAGACCGTTTATTGTGACATCTGCCATTCAAACTACCTCTGCTTTTTGTATTATCCTCGCTATGCTCGACTTGGTGGTCACTGGTATGGGCACGGCGACATCCATGAGCTCCACTGTTATCTCGTCCTTGGCCGCGTCTACCTTCTTTACCCTCGCCTTGTAGCCCTTGAACGGCCCCGACAGGAACTCTACCGTGTCGTTTATCCCTATCTCCTGCCGCATGGGCTTTACAGTTAGGAGCCTCTCCAGCTCCTCAGACGACAGTGGCTTGGACAGCACGCCCTTGACGTGCGGCTCGTTCATTATGAGGTCGCGTATCGCGTTCTCGCTTTCTCCCTCTAGGATAACATAGCCGCGCATGCCCGCCGGCAGTATCACTGCGTCTACCGCAAGGTCGGTCTTCTTCGCCTTGTTCTCAAGTATGTCTGCTGTGATCTTCTCCTGGCTGGATGTCACTCTTGCTATAAGGTACATTGTGAACTGCCCGTTTGCATCATATTATTTATTCTTTGTATATATAATCCTTTGCTGGGTATCTGGTGATAGCATGCTGGCCATCAAGGTAGACGCAAAACATGCGGAGCGCGTAAGGCGGTACCTCAGGAAGCACGCTATGCTAGACACAAAACGTAGAGTAATTAGCTACAATACATTCATATATTTTCCTGTTTTGAGCGGCGCCATGGCAAAAAAGGCGCTTGCCGGCCTTGGTGGCTCAGGCGCCGAGATCTCCAGGGTGGGCGCAAGCGATCCTTGCAGTAAACCAGATTACAGGTCCATATTGAAGGCAAGGCTCGGCCATGATTATGGCAGGACAGCGAGGGGCTTCGAGGCCCTCGGGAACATAGCCATAATAGAGGCGGAGCCGGGTCTGGCGAAAAAGGTTGCGTCTGCGGTGATGGGCGTAAACAGGAACGTCGAGACGGTGCTCAGGAAGTCAGGGGCCGTGGAAGGGAGGTACAGGACGCGCGCGTACGCCTACGTCGCCGGAAAGAGGAACTACGTTGCAGAGTACAGGGAAAACGGCGCGGTGTTCAGGTTCGACGTCAGAAAGAGCTTCTTCTCCGGCAAGCTCGGCTATGAGCGGGGAAGGATAGCCGCGCTGTCCAAAGGCAGGGAGAATGTGATCGTGATGTTCGCGGGGGTGGGGCCTTTCGCCATAGAGCTGGCAAAGCGCAATAAAGACGCCAACGTAATAGCGATAGAGCTTAACAGGTATGCATACAGGGACATGCTGGGGAACATAAGGCTCAACAGGGTGCGGAACGTCGTTGCGGTGCACGGAGACGTCAGGAAGCTCGCAGAAGAATACAGGGGCTTTGCAGACAGGATAGTCATGCCTCTGCCTAAAGACTCGCGCTCGTTCCTTGAATCGGTGCAGGTGTGCGCCAAGAAGAGCGGGTGCACTGTCCACTACTACGCGTTTGTCGAGCGCGAAAACGGCGCCGGAAGATGCATAATGGAGCTCGAGGACTTCTTCGCGAGGCGGAACATGCGCTTCAGGGCGCTCAACGTCAGGACCGTCAGACCATATGCGCACGACACAATAGAGATAGCCGTAGACTTCAGGGTCGATGAGGGCGGTCGCCGCAGGCGGCGCCGGGGAACCGAGAACATGCCCGACGCAGATAATCATCAGCGGGCCCTAGGGACTCAGCACGGGAAGGATGCCACTGGAGGGCGTCTGGGGAAACCGGGAAGGCGCTACTTGGCGGACAGCGGGCTGACTGCATAAGGCCATTCCCCAGAAGCGCGGTTGTGTGGCTATTCCGGGCCCGGCATGCGGGCGCAGAACACGGCAATGAAGCCCCTGAAGCATGCGCAGATAGGGGATTTTAGCCTTTTCCGTCCAATGTGTCAACCATGAGATCCCAATCGTCGGTTGAGTTCCTCTCGACTTACGGCTTCGTCTTCCTCGTCATAGGCGTTGTCATATCGCTTGTGTTCGTGATATCCACATATAACGGGGGCGTTGCAAGCACCCAATGCACATCATTCAGCGGGCTCACATGCAATTACGCGAGTTATTATTACAACGTAACTTACGGCCATGGCATGGTTTACCTGTCAATCTCCAATTCGCAGAACTCCCCGATAAACATAACCGGCGTCAACATAACCGTCGACGGCACCACTGCAAACGGCATCTGCGCGCCAGATTTCCTTTACCAGGGCCAGGAGTCCACGTGCACGGCGATGTTCTCCGCCACGTCTGCGCAGAGCAGCCTGCACAACGGCGGCTTTGACATACGCGCTGGCTTCTGCACGTCAGCGGGCAACAGGATAAGCAGCGCGGACTGCACGTACATTCCGGCGAGCTATACCGGGGGCTTCCAGGTATACAGCTCTGCAAACGACTCGATGCCCTTCAGCACTATAGTGGCGTATGTTCCCGGCACCGTGCAGCTCCCTGCAGAGCCCACTGCGCCGCAGATACCATCAAATTACCTGATAGTCCAGAACTGGGACATCGTGCCCTCGAGGAACCTGACGGGCTTCAAATATCTGTACGGCACTGCCAGCTATACATCCAGCAAGTACTTCAACGCCAACGTGCTCGCGTATCCCAGCATGCTGTCGATCCTGAATTCCAACAGCGTTCCGTGCTCGGCGCCGTACCGTTCTACGGTTTCGGTGTCGTCCTCCGTGTTCTATATGCCTGCGAGCGGCACGGTCTCGTTCGAGGCCGAGTCGGACAACGCGATCGAGATTTACTACAAGCAGGGCAGTTGGCCTGGCTGGGTGAAGGCATTCACTGCGGGCACGGAGTGGACTTTGAACGCGGCTCCGGTGTTTCTCTCGCAGACAAACACGCTCTCCCAGGGCCTTTACCAGATAACTGTCGAGAGCGTGAACACCTGCGGGGACGGATTGCAGGCCGTCAGCGTGAACGGAATAGGGCAGTGATTGCATGATAAGGGGGGTTATCTTCGATTTCAACAGGACGCTGTATGATCCTGACAGCAGGCAGCTGGCTGAGGGGGCATTGCAGCTGCTCGGGCGCTTGCGCAGCAGAGGCTACGCCATGTGCCTCATCAGCAAGAAGTCCGCGGAGGACAGGCGCGGGCATATCGCATCGCTCGGCATAGGGGTTTATTTCAAAAGAATACTTGTCATCGAGGGTAGCAAGCAGGAGGCGCATTTCAGCGAATGCATGGATGCGATGGCGCTGCCTTCGAGGGAGATAGCGGTTGTCGGCGACAGGATAAGGGAGGAGATAGCGCTGGGCAACCGCATGGGAATGCGCACGGTATGGTACAGGGCCGGGAAATTTGCCGACGAGTTGCCTGAAGGCGAGGACCAGGAGCCATGGGCCACAGTGACAAGCCTTGATGACGTCTGGGTTCGCCTGCAGGCGGCTGAGTGATCAGATACGTCGCGTTGCTCAGCCCTCGCGCAGGCACCATACCCTTACCTCGAGCTTCTTGCCGTCGATGCCGCCGTTGCCGGCGAGCTCTTCTGCTATTACGGTGCCTGAGCCTGCTGATGAGATCCTTTCCACGGTGAGCCGCATCTCCTGCATGTGCCTTGCGTTGCTTACGTTATAGAAGAATGCGGTAGTGGCGCTGCCCGCATGCGTTCCCGGCTTCAGGACGATGTCTTCCATGCCGAGGCTCTGCGCCCATGACCCTATCCTGCATTGCACCTCCTGCGCGCCGGCGCTTATGTCGAACTGTTTTGACTTCGGTATGGAAACAAGCCCATGCAGCAGGGGCACGATTCCGTTGCTTATTGCGCAGCTTATGGAGTCCTTCTGCATTGCGGGTATGAACTCTGACGAGTCTATGACATGAAGCCCTGCTTCCTCTGCCCTGCGCAGGGCCTCAAGCTCATCGCCGGTTGCGTTCCTGAAGAATCTCAATGCAATGGAAGAGTGCGCGACCCCGGGATTGCTGGCTATCATGTCAAGGAACCCTGATTTCGGGAGTGTTGTGACGCGTATGCCGCGGGACTCGAACCTGGCCCTCAAGCCCTCGAATTCGAAGGGCATGCCTTCCAGCATCTTCGCGTCCTGGTACGCCATCAATACGCTGTCCCTGCCTGACATCGAGCCCATTACCATATCGACATACTTGCCAGCGGAATCCATGCCTGTGCCTGCAGCGGAATGGAGCCGCGATGCCATGACGAACCCAAGGTTTGACTCGCCTATGTCGACGAGCCACCAGTTCGCGCGCCCGTCGGCCTTTTCCATCACAAAGTCCACGCGCAGGCAGCGCTTCCTGCCCTGCGGGTCAAGCCTGTCGAATATGAGCTCGGTTGCCGCGGCGAGCCTGCCGAACGATTCGCTGTCGATGGAGATGGAGTAGCTTGAAGGCACAGAGAACTGCCCTGCGCCTTCCTCGAAGCTCACGGTGCCGGAGCTGCTTATCGCGCGGTATGAGATGCTGTCGCCGGATGCTGTCCACGGCGCCCAGGATGCCTTTGCAGAGCCTGCCGCGCGCAATATGGCGCTCTTCAGGATGCCGTCAACGAACATCGCCTCGCGCGCGTTCTTGATCTTGCGCCCGTCTAGAATCCGCGCGGCGCTGGAGCGCAGCTGGAGTCGCAGCGCAGATTCAAGGTCTTTGTGCTGACTCACGAACCCGAGTATGTCTTCGCCGGTCTTGAGACGCTTTAGCTCTGACCAGAGCGAGAAGGGCATGCACTGTACCTTGGCAAGACCTCCCTTCTGGGCTGATGCCTTCGATGCCGGGGCCATGTGACTACTCCCACCCACTATATTGATTTCTCCGACCTAGCGGCAAGGGCCGCAAGGCCAGATAATGTTCTCGGTTAATCATTTACCACCATGTACATATTTAAACCTGATTTTCATATTACTACAAACTACTATTCACCATCCATTGTGGTACGCTGGCTTTCGTATTGTGAGGGGGTGCGTTAGACTATTCAAAACCATCGTTGTGTGGTAGCGGAAACAAAACTTCACCCCTTCACCTCTTTCATCGGTCATGGTATTCTTCATCCCTCTTGAGCATACAGTATATGATCCTGAGTAACCTCATCA
>JAMCZF010000027.1:4619-10595 GCA_023485825.1 Candidatus Martarchaeota archaeon | reverse complement strand
TGCGACAGAACGCAAATGTGCGCAAGATTTGGCTATAGATGTCGGAATATATCGTCGTATATATAAACATGGTCGTTCTAACCACGACTTAAAGGATGCGTATCGCCGAGTCCACAATTTGCTATTTTGTTGACTAATGGCGCACTGTACCTCACGGAACTCGCACTTGGAGTATGAATCCCTACCTACTTACCCGAATCTGTATGAAGTTTCATGTATGGTTGGACATCAGATCGTTTGGCCCTTCTTGCGCTTGCTGAATAGAAGCTTATAACCAATTCCGCTTGCCAACTGGAATATTCCCCCTATGAATATCGGTAGCGGCAGTGCAAACTCCATAAGATATCCGCTTAAGCCTGAACTGAGCTGCCCCGCTCTTGATGCAATTCCCTGTATGCTTGTGGCTGCGCCATAATCCTCAATATCAACCCCCCTGACGTTTACTGCTGTCCTGCTCGGACTTCCAAAACCCGCCAGCACGCCTCTTAGCATGTAAAGAAGCGCAGCGATAATCAATGTGGGAGAAAATGCCATTGCAAACAAAAGCGCCCCTGAAAGAAGCCGGGTATGCGATGCAACATTTAGCATGTCCATGCGGTTTGCAATCTTTGAAGAGAGGTAAGAGCCCAAAGCAACTGCTAGATACAAGGCAGTAAAGATAACTCCTATATCTAATGATGTGGCTCCGTAAGAAAGAGCCAGCCACAACGGAAGTAGGGGTATTACAAGGCCTATTCCCATCCCTCCTAGGACATTTACTACAATGACCCTTGCAGAATATCTCATGCTGCTGCTTTTCATCACCTTTGTCGTTTTCTTCGGTCTCTTCTCTTCCGTAAGCATGCTAATCGATGCCATTGATGCAACAAGCATGACTGATGAGACAAGGAAGAGTATCCTGTACGCGCCGAGCGGCCCGACGAAACCGCTAAGCAGAGAAACGCTTGCAAAGAGCATGCTGCCCCCTATCGAGGCTATAGAGCCGACAAGAGTTATATTCGAATAGCGCCTTATCCTATCCTTCTGATCGTTATAGTTGTTAGCTATGAACGCATTAGTCCCGGGAGAGAATGCGCCTCTCATCCCACCTGCCCCCCCTCCAATGCCTGCAATCACCATGCCTGCCATTATGTATAACGGGGCAGAAGATACTCCTATGATCAATGCACCGACCAGAGCTACAAATTCAGAGCAAAGCAGCTCAATCCTGTACCCGTATCTGTCTCCTATCAGCCCTAGACTGATTGTAAGAAAGACCATGAAGAGCATTGCTATTGTAGCTACAATCCCTATCTCTATTATCTGGATATGCAGCTCCGCCAGATAAAGCGAAAATGCAAGGCTCATGTATATTATGGCAACGCTCCTGAACGCTCTTGAATATAACAGATACTTGAACCGTTTATCCGTATCATCAGCTGCCATAAGATTACCATATGCGTGTATCTTACCAGGCACGAATATAAATATAAGCAAGCCTCATGAAGAAAATAAAGAATCATGCTGCATACCGGGCATTAACCGCGCCCAGGCGTTTCCTATTAGTCTTTCCAGATGGTTCGCGCCTGGACTTTTTGGCAAAGCTTTTCGTAAAAAAAGCTTCGCGGATAGGTAATCCGTAACCTTAGCCACGACGGCTCGTGCGATGCCAACGCAATTTGCGCACTCTACCGCGCAGCCAGCTGCAATCGTATAATAACGTTTAATAATTTTTGTAACCAGATAAATAATAGGTGTAAAAATGCCAAAAAGATTCGCATGCAAGGATATAGGGATGACATGTGGTTTTGAAGCGCGCGCAGCCTCTGAACAGGCGCTGATGGGGAAAATAGCCGCGCACGCCAAGAAGGCCCATGGAATGTCTGAGATAGACCAGGCTACAATGGCAAAGGTAAAAGCAGCAATAAAGGAGGCCTGAACTACAGGATACGCAGTAAAAGCGGCAGCAGAGGCTCAAGAATACCCCTAGCCTCATTCCGTTGTTTCTGTTGATAACGGGGTTTATAGCTAGCGAGCCTACGGAAAAAATTGAAACCGCGATGGGAAGATGCGCCATGCGACCTCTCGATGGTGCAAGTCGAGCAAATACTGAAATCACATTCTGCATCTAGGGTTTTCGAGAAGATGCAGAACTTTGTAAAGGGATAACCAGATAAACGCCCCTGGTGCGGGCAACCCAGCGGCACAGGCGCGGGCCCTGTCGGCGAAGACGTAGTACAAAAATACATCCGGAGACAAGGCATTCCATACGAACCGTTCATGCCTCACAAGGAAGACACCAAGCAGGCGGAATTGCAGCTTGCCTGAGATTGTTATAGGCGGGCGAGATACCGCCAGTTTGCTGTGGAGGAGCCCGCCCGTGCCGGGGGTTTATAAGGGGCGAAGCCCCTATTTCATACGCCCCATGTTTCTCGAATCGAATCCCATGCATGCTTGACATTCCATATCGATATCCGCCTTATCGAAAGCCTCCATATCGGGTAGTTCACTTGTTGCTTTTGATTATACTGCGATGATCAGCAATCTCCAAGTCATGTGGTGCACTCGAAGCCGCCATAGATGCACGAGCCTGTGTTCGGGCAGTTCGAAGGGCATGTGTACCCTGCGATCATAATGTGATAGCACTCGTTGCAGTTGTAGTGCCCGCCAGATACTGTAGTTGTGGAGGTTGTGCTGGCGGTGCTTGTGGTTGTAGCTGTGGTGGTACTCGATGTGGTGGTTGTATTCACCGGTATAACGACGTAGAGGTAGACGCTGGTGATGTGTCCTGCGGTGACAACAGTGTTGTATGGGGTAGATGTGTAGTTGTCGTACACTGCCGTGAGCGTGTAGTTGCCCGGAACTATGGTGAATCCTGTATAGTATTGGCCGTTGGAACCAGCGTACAAGCCATTGTACGGAGGCGCAAAGATCTCGGCTCCTGAGGCCGCGCCGCCTGTGCGGGCTACGGTTATGTTGAGCGCGCCATATGTGGAGTTCGTGCTGTTTGGCGGCTGCCCTATCATAACGTTTGTAGTGACGCACGGAGTCACGTTCACAGTGGCAGAACCGTAGGAGTACGAGCCTGAGTAGAGCGAGTACGCAGTGACGATATAGCTGCCGCCAGGGAGAATTGATCCGGTGTTGAACATTCCGCTGTGCGTGGCGTTCCTATAGACCGTGCTTCCTGACGAGCTGCTAACGCTTATGTTTGCAGGTGTCGGTTCTCCGAATCTGTAGGCACTTCCGGATATCGCGCCAAATCCGTTGCACGAGCCGGAATGCGAGCCCACGGCAAGGGACAGAGGCGCCGAGCCGCTATACTTTGTCGAGTTTGGCAAGGTTATTGTTGCTGTCACAGCCAGACTGTACGTCCCGCCCACTGCGGATCCTGCGCTTATAGAGAGGAGTGTGCTGCTGTTAAGTGTTGCTGGCGTCGTGTTCGGAGTGAAATTCGCTGTGGCCCCTGACGGAAGTCCTGATACACTCATGCTTACTGGATATGCGGTGGAACATGAGAGCGTGCCATTTATGGATAGGCTGAATGAGAACTGGCAGGCGTGAACCTTGATACTCTCATTGGCTGATGACCCTGGAGAGACGGACATGGAACTCTTTGATGGGCTTACCTTCATGATTATCTGCGAGTAGTTTTTGGAGTAGACTATTACCGGCATTGTATACACCTCACTGGGCCCGAAGAGACCAGTGGCTGTGAAGTTGATGTGGTACAGGCCGCTCGTATGGCCAGTATGCCAGATGAAGTCCGCGGTTCCATTGGCAGATGTCGCGGATGGACCGCTTATCGTGCCGGAGTCTGTTCTGGCGCGTATGGGGATGTTGCCGGCAGGATGGCCTCCAGTGATGTATGTGAGTGTCAGGTTTACAGGTACTGCGGCGGACACAGGCGCTCCCGAATATGCATAACCCTTTGGCCATGAGATGCTGAACACGAACGGGTCCACGTCCACTGCGGCGACGACGCTGTGGCCGTTTATGCAGAGGGGGTTTGGTGTGACTATGAAGCTGTAGCCATTCTTGTACGCTGAGACCTGGTAGCACGCAGCAGGGAGCACAGGCGTAACGAACCTGCCGTTAGAGCCGGTAGTGTTCGAGTAGACCGGCTGTCCGGCCATGCTTGTTATGGAGATATTGACCCCGCCGATGGGATTGGATGATGAAACAGAGCAGTTCAGCGGAGGGGGGCAGGTGTTGTATGTGCCGAAGGTCATGTACTCCGACTCGGCGGTGACAGCACCCGGCAAGCTTCTGCTCGTGTACACCGCCTGGACCTGCGTAGGGCCTATGAGCTCGAATGTGGCATTTGCGGTGTTGTAGCGCTGGTAGTACTGATTGCCTGCGAGTTCCGAGTAGACGCTCCAGTAGCTGAAGTAGTAGTCGGTGGCTGATGTTCTTACGACCTTTGGGGTGCTCAGCATTACCGGCTCCAGAACGGCAGAATAGTTGCTGTGCGGTGCCTGGGAGTAGTTCATTGGAGAGAGTACCGCTGCTCCCTGCGGTATGGTTGATGAGACTGAGAGAAGGGCGTAGATGCCGTAGTTGAAGCGCATGCCACAGAGGCCGCTCGCACACGAGTAGGTGCTTGAGGCATTCGTTGCGTTGTAGACTGTGAAGTTGCCAAGGGGCGTCTCGCCCAACGGAGCGGAGAACATGGTTACATTTGCATCCATAAGCAACTGCGTCTCGTTCTGGGTCATGACGCCCGACTGGAATCCGCCGGTTGATTCGCCTAGGCTTCCCGGGCCGTAAATCCACCAGGTAATTGGAAGGTATGACGCCACAGGGCCCGTGGTGCCGGACAGCGATGGAGGTATCTCGCTGCCTGTGCGGGTGAATGCGTAGTTTACGCTGGGTATATCATACCAGGGCAACTGCGGATTGATTCCGGAAGCCGCCCATCCCTCCGCGTCTATGCAGTCTTCTATACCGAAGAAATAGCAGTCGCCGCTGTCGAGACTGAATTGTGGGGGTTGGGGCTGTGCCGCAGCCATCTGAAACATGGGCATTGCGACATAGTCGCCTATGCAGATCGACGCTCCGTCCGGAGGCGGAGGCGGAGGGACGCATATGGGAGAGGACATTGGAAGGCCGGTACCTGAGGAATTGCCCTCAAAGCCCGGAACCATTGTGTAAACGACAGGCGCGTAGTAGATGAGCGATGCAAACTGGAGATAGTAGTCGTACGGGTACTTCAGCACAGTATCATGCGGGCCCAGCTCGTACGTGCCGTCGAGATATGCGTCGAGCACAGGGTCATTGCCGGAGAATCCGGTTTTAATGCCATTGAATGCGGCAAATTTTCCGACGGCTTCTTGCGGCGGATAGACAGGCGACTTTACGAAGAAGCTGAGAAGCGCAGAAGAGAGGGCGCTGGCGTTCTTGTACCCGACCAGGACGAAGACTGTCTGGTTCGGCGCCCATACATCGCTCTTGCTGATTATTATGCCCCGGGTGCTATTCACCGCGTAGGCCAGCATTGAGGAATTTACAGCCTGCTGGGCAATTGACCAATACGATTGGTTACTGTCATTTGCGACAAGCACTATGAACTGCGATTTCTCGACACCTGTGAAGTTCAGGGCATTGGCATAGAGGAAGTTGTACTTCGACTGCGCAAGGGTCTCAAACCTCCGGTTTGCATCGAGCACCTGGATTGGTGCCACTAATGCGAAGCCGGCATTCGAGAGATGCGCATACAAGTCAATGGAGCTTGAGTTCCCGCTTGCGTTCGATGCGGTGGCGGGAGCGCCGATCCTGCTCTGGTATGTTGCGTTGAATGCGACCACCGCAATGACCACGGCCGCCACTATTATGATTAGCACCGCTGTTGCTACTGGCTTTCTCCCTCCCCTCGCAGACCCGCTGCCCATGGTGGTAATTGGCTGGGCTGTAATATATATCTTTCAGCCGTACTGGTCGGGCAGCAAATGCGAGATTTATAGCGCTGCATGGCAGCAAACCCGCGGTTTCAACCGC
>JAMCZF010000027.1:0-4609 GCA_023485825.1 Candidatus Martarchaeota archaeon | reverse complement strand
CGAATCGTTGACAGGACATTCGCATTCATCCCGCGGTTGAAACCGCGGGATGAATGCGAATGTCCTGTCAACGATTCGGACATAAGTCTTGTCACTCTACAATTAGATTCCTGCAAGAGCAAGTAAAAGTATCATAATCATTATGAACCTTGCTAACAATCCATTAAGCTGGGCCTCAAGATGCGCATTTCGAAGGAGCTTGTTGTTATCTGTCGATCTGGTTTGCCACAGTATATAAAGCGCAAAAACATAAGACAGAAACAGGACTGAAAATGCATAACTCAACTTACCAAATATTATTAACAGGAGCAAGAACACATATGCACTTGTAATGATTACTGCTTGCGCTTTCAGAGATCCAGATTTTCCGATTGCCAGAGGCAGTGTTTTCTTGCCGTATGCCTTATCGCCAATCACATCACTGTAATCCTTAGTTATCGAATACCCCAAATCCATTGCAAATAGGAATAGGGGCACCGGTATCCACAGCCAGAACTTGGATGAGGAGAAAGAAGATGTAAAAAAGCCCATGTAAAAAGACAGGAAACCATACGCCCCGGCTATTGCAATGTAATTCAGCGGGGCAGTGTTCTTCAGTCTAATTGTGATTGAATAGCATATACCAAGAAGAACCAACAAGGCCACCGTTATCCAGAGATACACGCTTGCATGTGACATAAAGGCAATCACAAGAAGCACAACCAACAGAATCAGGTAAAACACCAAAAGCTCATTCCGGAGCCATGTTTCATGCATAATATTGCGTTTCTTATTCATTACATCTATATCCCAATCAGCATAGTTGTTTATCACATTCGCACTGATACTCAGCAGCACAATCAAAACCGAAGAGTCAAGTAGAAGGAGAATGTTTGTGGATCCTCCTGCGAGAAAGCCTAACGCAACTGTTGGAACCACAACTAACAATATTGGTAGATTGAACGCCTCTCTTACGCCCTTTAGTCTGTTATTCATTTAATCTCTATTGTAAGTATAAATCTATTACCCGATATTTTTGAGGATATGCCAACGGCAGAATGAGTCTCCAGTGTATTTCCATCTAAAAATCCTCGTAGAACGCTTGTCATGAACGAGAAATCCGTGTTTTTATAAGCTTCCGTGAGATAGGGATAGCCACTCATGTTGAAGATTCTGCTATCCTTTTTTACTATGACATCCACTATTCCAAATCCAAATGCGGTTAGCAATTCAGCTATGAACAAGTATGGATCCTTCTGTTTGGTTGTATCTTTACCAATTCCGTAGAAGGAATCATAGGCCGCCTTAGAAACAAATTTTGCCGGAAGCAAGCTTACTTCTGACAACAAGGATATCTCTATCGGAATAAACCTCACATTTGACACTGATAAACGCAGCCTTCCCCCTTTGTAAGAAATTACGCCTGACTCAGTCATAAGCTTATCTATTGTGGGGGCCGTTTCAGGAATCTCCACAGGGGGCTGATTATACAAATTGTAACTAGTTACGTTTAACGGTTGCGGCTTCTCAATACAGCGTACAATATCAAGATGTTCCTTCTCCAATACACTGGGAGCAGCGCTTATCAACTCGTATTCTCCATCACCTATCTTTCGTGAAGAACACTCGACGGAGTAATCCCCCACCAGATAACCCCAGATTCCTGCACAGCCGCCGATTGGGAGAATGTAACCTCCGCCATTTTCTCTAGTTATGACCAATCCTTTAGTATCCAATACTAGTGTCTTGTTAGGGATATCCACTTTGGATTTTATTGCATCTGCATACAATGTCTCAAAGAAGCTTGCAACCAGTACAATAGCCCTGGCAGGATTGTCCAGCGGAAACCTATTTGTCTGTGAGAATCTATATCCAAACCGCTTCCCGATGCTGTATAACCGAATCACGCCTTTCGCGCCCATCTCCTCTATCACCAGACGCTCTAATTCAATGAAGAAGGTTTCTGGAACAAAAACGTTTCTTACGAATACCGACTGCCCCTCTATTGTATAAAACCTGCCTGCCACATATCCAGGGATGTCTATTCGAAATACTTTAGGTATCAAGATGTTTTTTATAAAGAAATCTTTAACCCTATCCAGCACAGGCATCTAAACAACACCCTATTCTATAACAATCCCAGTGTCTTCCGTGATGGAGAATTTTTTGGTATTAAGGTCATTATTCGAACTCCTCATCTTAAGCACTTTCAAGGTACGGCTTACATCTCCTCCTGTTTCCACAATGGATAACATTACCAGCCCGTCGCACTTGAACTCACTTATTGTGTCGGCCGTTAATCCGGGCATGCCCTCTATCTTCTGTGCTATGCCAAGGGTAGTGGCTCCAAGCCTCTTCACCCGGTCTATGAATACGGATGCGCTGGCGCGCCTGAGCTCCATTATAGAATCAGCGGATACCTTCTGGCCCATGAGGCGGACTATGGTCTGTGGAGACGTGGGGGTTAGGATAAGGGACGTTATGCTGTCTATGACTACCCTGGAATAATGGTCATCGCGTATTGCGTTTTCCACAATCTCGAGCGTGGCCGATCCGAACAGGTCGGAAAGACCTAAGCACATTATCTTGAGCTTCCCTTCTTTCTCCATCTTTGCGAAGTCCCAGCCGAATTGCGCAGCCTGCGCTATTATCTCTTCCTTCGACTGCTCCACGCTTACGAATATTCCGTTTTCCCCATTGGCAATGCCGCCAGCAAGGAACTGCGATGCGAGTATCGTCTTGCCGGTTCCTGGGCCTCCTGTCAGGACGACGAAGCTTCCCTTCGGTATACCTCCCTCTACAAGCTCATCGAATCCCGGTATCCCTGTCTTTACTCTTTCTATATCTGCCATGTCTCACACCATATTTATTTTACTCTCCGCTAGCAAAGGATATTAAGGTTTCTGCGAATCGAGTGCGAATCGCACGGGTCAGAGCATTGCCCGCCAGAGTCGGCATGCCTGCTTAGGATGGCCCTGCATAGGAATTCTTGTGGTATACGCCAAACACCATGAGCGATATGAAGGTTATTGCGGATGCCGAGATGAAGGTGTAAGCGTATCCTATCTCATGCGAGATTATTCCAGAGGCAAGCGAGCCGGCGACAGCAGAGAAGCCAAGAACGGCAAGCCATATGCCGATATTGTATCCTGCATTCCTCCCCCGTATATGGTCGAAGAGCAAGACCGATGACGTTATGTTCCACATCGCGTACGCTATCCCTGCAATGGCATAGCCCGCCAGATTAATGTAAAAGAAGGCGCCTACCGCCGCAAGAAGCGGCAGGGACATGAAAATGTATGAGAAGCCCCTGGCGATCACCGAGACGCCATAATACCTGTGCAGGTTCATTTTCCTCAAGACGAGATACGCCAGCGCCACATACACCGAAAGCTGCGCGATGGTGTTGACTATGTTTATGCCGAATATAGACCCGTAACTCAGCCCAAAGCTCTCAAGGTATGGTATATACGAGGTGTTGAACAGGTTCATCGCCCCGTTGAGCATGGCTATGGCGAGGAGGAGCACATAAAGGTTCCTGTGCCTGATGTCGAATACCTTATGCAAGTCCTCTATGAGCTTTTGGCTTGTCAACAGGTTCGGCAGGGCGCTTAGCATGTTGAACACGGGGAAGAGCATGCGCGCTCTGCGGGCTTTTGATTTCGGAACAGAGCTTGGCTTCAGTTCCTTTATCGTAAACCATGCGAGCAGCAGGCCGGCAAGGTTGACTGCAAGCAGTATGTCAAGGTACACGACTATCTGTCTGCCAATGAGCAATCCCGGAATCATCGCCAGCAGGGATCCGACTATGCTGTATATGCTGTACCTGCTGAAAAATCTCGGCAGGCTTGGGCTTCTCTTCGTGCCCATTACCAGTATGTTTATTGAAGGAGATGCCGCTGTGGCTACGAGAGCATAAAGCCCATATGCGGCTTCAACAATGTGCGGGCCGTAAGCCAGCTCCACTATAAGCAACACGGGGAATATGCTGATTATGGACGACATCACAAACAGGCGATGGCGCTTCCCGCCGAACCTATCCGTAAGCTTGCCCCAAAGCAGGGAAGACGGAATGGCCACGATGTTGTACAGGGTCACCGCGAACCCAACATCAAGCACGCTGCCATGAAGGGCGAGAATGTAGAGCGGCACTATTACGCTGAGTCCGGTCCCCACCGCGGATATAGGCACAATAGAATACATCCATCTGCTTTTGTTATTGTTCAAGCAATCAACTTCCAGTTATTCCTTGCAGGACCAAACCGCTATCAAGATGGGAACGAACGCATGACATAAGGGGTATCGCCCCTTATAAACCCCGCGCACGTGCAGATCCAGCCACGGGCAAATGCCCCCACGTATCCGACCTCACGGAGCGCTGCCGATGCGCTGCCGCCATTGTGATGCACCGGAACTTCTGCCGCATTTTGGGCGCAAACGCGCCCGGCAGGGTTAATATCAGGAGGATTCCCCCAACCTCGTTGGGGGTTGTCTGGTATCTAATACTAAAGTCCTATCCCTAATATAAACGTATATATTTTATCTACCTATCAAGCTCATGGAACTTACCGCGAAGATAGAGATATTTCCCACGCCCGCACAAAAAGATACGCTATGGAAACTGTCGGAC
>JAMCZF010000019.1 GCA_023485825.1 Candidatus Martarchaeota archaeon | reverse complement strand
TCTGTTTGGAGAAGCAAGGGATGGGTGCTACAACTCCGTAAGGCGCGCTTTCATGAAGCAGGTGCTCGCGAACTCGGGATACATTGAAAGAAACGAACTGATTCCGTGGACCGTAGGGGAGAGCGAGAATACGGCGCGGTTCCTTGAGCAGATCAGACCTGTCAGACAGCTTGTTGTCGCAGGCATGGTAGAGGGATTCTTTCCGGCTACTCTTGCCGCGCAGCGCCTAAGGAGCATGGGCCTTCTCGCGGGCTTTGCCTTCATCGGATATGCGAGGCGCGAGGAGGAGGCTGGCCAGTATGCAGCACAGACAGTGTTCATACATGAGCAGGACATTCCCAGACTTGCATGCCTTCCTGACAGGCAGACCCTTTTTGTCGATGATGTTATACAGCATGGAGAAACAATCAATGCGGTTTCGAACGCGCTCTACGTAAGGTTCGGCATTACGCATATCAATACTGCGTTCCTGAGGGATCTCAGACAGAAACAGCGGTAAGCTGGGTAAGGCCATGCACAGAAAGATTTAAAATTTTTTCATGGCGTATACAGTATGTGAAAGCAAGGGAAGGATTTCCTGAAGAAGAAAAAGATGACATAAAGTGCCTATTGGAATGACTCCTGTTTCTGGTGCATGTGGGAATTTCTCCTCTGGTTCTAGGTTTCCGGGAATGTGGGCGGCGAGCCTTGTTCTTGGTTGATGCCGCGATGGTAGCAAAACTTGCTGGTGTAAGGGCTGACGGGTTTCCCGTAAGGGCCGTGAAGACGACAGAATACACGCCAGGCTCGGATTGCATAACTGCTGCGCTGCGATCCGGAAGGAATGTGATCGTCAGGCTTGCAGGGCCGGGGGTCTCTGACGGGCTCGCGGTACTGGCGCACAATGCCGCGTATGAACGTATGAATAGGAGGGATCTACAGTACATAAACTCCGAAACCGACGACCTGAGGGGCGCGGTGGATGCGATGCGCAGCCAATTCTCCCTCCGGGAGAAAGAGGAGGGCATCATGGTCGGCGCTCGGGTGGACAGGCCGTACCAGCAGGATGTCGTCAAACTGTTGGACGTCGTGAGCGATGCGGACAAGTGGATCGGCGCGATTGACACTATTGTCAATAAAAACGGTATGCTCCATGGATACAACTCTATCCGCGAATGCGTCTTCCCTGCCGTGCGCAGGGAATTCGGGATCGCGGCCGGCATGCAGGCATTGATAGTCGGCGCGGGAAGCACCGCCAGAGCTGTAGCGTACGGGCTTAACGAGGGGGGCATCGGGGCATGGATGCACAACTCAGGCAGGACATCGTACCTGACGCGCGGTACGAGGCTTGAAAATGACATGCGGCTAGACAGGGTCATGGAGAAGCGCCCTGACATAATTGTAAACGCGCTTGAGGAAGGGGGGTGTGATGACTCCCATGTCCGTGGGCGCGGCGCCCTACTGCGGATCCTAGAGGACATAGAGCAGAGAAATGGCAATAGGACGGCAATGTGGCTCGACCTCGGGAGCCCGCGCGGCTGGTTCCTCGACAGGGCAATGAGCATCGGTCTTGTCACATTGAGCTTCAGGGAGATGTTCTTCCAGCGGCTGGTGTTTCAAGTGCAGAAGTTCACCGAGGAGCGGGTGCCGGTGCCTGTAAACGCGATGCGTATTGCCCTGTCCGGCGCGTTCCGGCAGTGATTGGTGGTACGCGCACATGTCTCTACACCATCTCTCATTCAAGCTTTACAAGGTTTTCAGAAGAGCCCTGTATCATGAATGTGCGCGTGTCCTTCTTTTTCTCACCCAGCACGGCCATTGTATATTGTTTGCCGCTAAGAAGGCCGCCGACAACAACGGCGCCTGAGTCGTCGGTTGCCCCGGAGAACACCTTTTCCCCTATATACGCCAGCTCTATCCTTTTATTCTGGAGGGGCTTCCCTCCATTGTCGAATACCCGGACTATTGTAACCGTGTCAGGAGCTTCTATGCAGGCGTCGTGCTCAGGGCGCGTGCTTATGGCCAGTGCCTGCGACCTTAGGAAAATCGGGCTTGCCGGCTCCTTCGATCCGCCGCACAGGGTCATGTAGCTGGCCGCACAGACGCGCTGCTCTAATGTCTTGAGCTTGTCGGCCACGCTATCCTGCAGCTCCTTCCTGAATACCAGGTCGCCCACTGCGTATTTTACAGAGTCAGCGCTCTGCCTGAAGTAGAGCTTCGTCTGGCAGAGCCGGCGTATTGATATGCTTATATCGTTTACGCTGTGGGTAAGCAACATCAGGCAGATCCCCTTTTTCCTGAAGTCCTGTATGCGCTGCCTTAGATCCTGGCTGGCCGCAGACTGCTCGGTATTGTCGAATATAAGATGCGCCTCTTCTATGCAAAGCAGCATGCGGACCTCGCTGTCCCCCATTATGTCCAGCGCGTCGGCGAAGCCATAGGCCTGGTTGAGTATCAGCGCGTAGAAGAACGGCTTCATGCTGTTGCTGACGCGCGACAGGTCGAATATCGCGCCTCTCTTCAGCAGGCCGAGGAAGTCCGTGCCGCCGCTGTATGCGAACTGGCGCTTGAACAGCATAAGTCGCAGACTTTCAAGGCCGGCCATTATGTTCTCCCCGTGCTTCGTGTATTTTACCCCGGTATTGCTGCGCTTCGCATGCCTCTCGATCACGGCTTCCTCGATTGCGCGGTATACCAACGCGGGATCAGGATCGGATGCGCCGGAATACACCTTCCTGAACGCGGCAAGGAGGCACTTCTCCATGGGGCCGCGGTATGGGCCTGCGCCAGAGGCAGAGGCAATGAGCATCGCAAGGTTTTCATAAAAGCGTTCCTTGCTTATTCCCGGGCTGCACTTGAAGAAGTTGAATGGCGCTCCGCCCCCGTATATCTTTATGACCTGCAGGCCGAGCTCTCTTCCGAGTGCATTCCACTCTTCGGTGGGCGATACCACCATAAGCATTGGACGGCGCAGCCCGAGAAGCCTCTTGACGAGCCCCATTGCTGCGAGGCTCTTCCCTGTGCCTGGGAGCCCGGTTATTATCACGCCAAGATTGAGGTTCTGCAACGGCATCATCACCGGCTCTTTTGTGTCGTACAGCGATCCCTCCACATATGTACCGAGGCATAGCTCCCCGCCCCCTTTCGAAAGCGCGGTCTGAACGGCCACTTTCCGTGGTATTCTGTCGGAGAAGTTGAGCATCGCCGCACAATAACGCCGTGAGAAAGGCACAGATGGGAGCCTCAATGATTCGAGGTATGCTGAGGATATGTCGCGCGACTTCGAGCTGAAGCTCTCAAGTATGCATGCCCTGGATTTCAGGTATTGGAGAGCGCGGCCCTGATCCGAGATGGTTATTGACACCCTGTAGGACATGCCACTCTGCATCATTGATTCGCTGATCATGCCTACCATTGACAGCAGCATGCCCCGTTCTTCTGAGCCGTAGTAGAGGTCAGCCTGTGTGCTGCCGGGGCCGTCGCCGGCGAGTGAGCCCCCGGTATATGTTGTGCGCCTGACTTCCTTGCTGCTCAGCGCGTGCTCGATCCTGTCTTTCACAGACACCAGGTATTCCTTTGTCGCAGGAGTGAAGGAAACAAGAATAAGCGCGTCTGTGCCCTTGAGCACGCCGTACATGTCATTGAATGCCTGCCACGCGTCTGCGCCGGGGTCGTCGGCATCGGTTGGACAGCTGATGAATGGTATGATTACTGTCGGCTTATCGAGCTTTTTTTCAAGCGTGCACCGGCTTAGCCTGGCCCCTTTCATCACTAGTCCTATGCGTTCACCGGCCGACTTCTCTGTTGTAACAATGAATGTGTCTAATCGCTTTAGGTCATGGCACAGCATGAATGCGCTGTTGGGCAGCGCGTCGAACAGAAGCGAGCAGTCTGCGCCTTCGGGAAGCTGATCGAACCGCAGCGCATATAGATCCAACATTACCACTTCGGGGACATCAGCGTTATGATGACGACCATCAGGCTGGCGATGGCCAGGGTTGTGAGGGTTCCGGACTTTACGAACCTTATCCCGGGTCTTCTTGAAAACGTGATCGAGACTGCTGCCGCCACGGCTGCAGATATTATGACAATGCGTATAATGGAACCGAAGACCATGAACCCCAACACCGACAGGTTCATTAGAAGGATTATGAACAGCTCGGCTGACTTCAGGCGCGCGTTCCTATGGCTTCCGTAATAATGTGTAAAGTCCATCACAACAACTTCATGATAACAAAAGACGCCACAAGCACCGCCATGAATCCCATAAGCCTTGATATTATCGGACGTCGCAGCTGCTGGGTCCTCGCCAGGAGCAGGTAAAGCGTCAGGATTAGGATAGTGGCGCTCGTTATGACCTCGGAAGCGCATACGACGATTGTGAAGAAATCATTTATAAGAGTCATGCGCAGCCCTCATATCTGCTCAATCCCGTGGGTGTTTATGTACTGCATAAGCGCACCCCCCTTGCCCCCGTATGCGAGCAGCATGTCGTGTATCTTCCCGCGCTGGCTTCCGAGTATGCGGAGCCTCGGCGGGCAGGCGGCCCTGACCGGGAACCGGGTTTTGCCGTAGGCGTCAAATATCCCGAGTTCTGCAAAACTTATCTCCCTTGCCCCTTTCACTTTCGGATTTCTCCCGGATATTATCATTAGGTCGCGGGCCGTCCTGCTGATTATGGAATCCTTAGGAGACTGCGCCACTTTGCATATGTAACCATCGAACTCTGTCATCGTCTCGCCTTCGTTGTACAACAGCGCACCGGGAAGTTCGGGATCGCGCGCCTGCGCCGAGATCTCGCTGCATTTCATTGGAAGCGCCGGCGGCGCAGGATTTTGGCTCGGTGCGGCATCGGTGTATGGATCGACGGACAGCTCAACAACCTCATTGCCAAGCTTGAGATACCTGAGTACAAGCATGAGGCATGCGCCCGCTGCGGCAGGAAGAATGTCAAGTATGTAACTGGGATATTGCATCGTGTCACGTCATGCTGAATTCGTTCTTGCCATGCCATACCACCTTGCAGCCCATATGGCTTGCACGGCTGACCACAGTTCGCATCTCGTCCTCTGTCAGCCCCATGGCCGCGGCTGCGTCACTTATCGCGCATACCCCGCGATACTTCACACGCAGCAGCATTATCGCGAGCCGCAAGATGTTTTCCCGCATGGCATCGCATCTCTGCTTGAGGCGGAGATTCTCGCCATTGAGGCTTATTATCCTCTTCGAGAGGATTACCTCCGGCCCGTGTATCTCCGCCTTCCCGGTTCCTTGAAGGTAGTATTCTATCTTGTCCCTTGCCAGAATGTCGATCAGGTAGGGGAATATGCTGCTTATATCGAAGTCGTAGGCGCAGCCGACGAAAGACGCGAGGGACAGCAGGCGCAGCATGCCGTCCCCCATCAATGCAAGCGGGGTTGACCTGGAATATATCTCAATTGAGATGTGTGATGGCGAGAACTCTGCTATGTAGAACCGGGCTTGGGAATCGGGTTCGTTTATCAGGTATCTTAGCGAGCTCCCATAGCTCAGCCGTTGCAGCAGCGGGTATTTGCCAAGGATATCCTGAAGCTTTCTCATGTCGTGCAGCGTGCCGCTGAGCCTCAGCCTTGACATAAGATATGCCTCAGCGTCAGGCTGTCTTCGCATGCGCACCGGTATACACCTCCCTTATGGCCATAGCGAAAGCGTCTGCTGTGTCTGCATCTGATATGCCGAGCTGGCGCATTCCTGAAAGTACGGCTAGCCTGTCTGCCCCGAGCCTTATGAGCCAGGCAATCAGCCTGCGCGTGTCTATAGCCTTGTTGGAGCTCAGTTCCGCGAGGAGCTCGGATGGGTCAGACCTTGACACCGCGACAACAATGTCCTCAAGCTTCTTGTAGCTTACCTCTACCATTTTTACACCTCTTTTGAGCTTGATCCTCTTACCTATCGAAATCCCCTCTACCCTCTTTATGAAAAACGCCTTCCTAATGCCTTGCTTATAAAGCTGCACGACAAGGCACTCGCCGACCCCCAGACCCTGAACCTTAAGCACATCGGAGGCGCCGAGCTGGTAGTTGAGCTCGAGCCTCTTCAGGCTGGACTTGTTCTGCACCCTGAACACGAGAAGCGTAGCTATGTTGGAGAGCATGCCAAGCTCCATGTCCTCTATCAGCTGCGATGCCAGGATTATGCCTGTGCCGTATTTTCTGCCCTCGCGGATCAGCGTTGCCAATGATCTGTCTCCGAGGAGCAGTTTCCAGGCTTCGTCAAGTATTATGAACAGCATTCTTCCGCTGCGCCTATGCCCTGACCTCATTATCTCAGTGAGCTCTGATATGACCCTGAGCGCCGCGGCATTCCTCTCCCCGGGCTTCATGCCATAAAGGCCCGCGTACAGCAGCACGGGCTCTGCTCCTGAGAACATGCCCCCAATGCCCTTGAAGTCGTATCTTGTGCATGAGGCAAACTCGGAGAACTCGAGGTATTCCCCAGTGAAGTCCAGGAGCACGACGCTGTGGCCGAGCACGGAGTGCAGCTTCAGCATGAGGTTTTTGGTGAGGTATGTCTTGCCTGAGCCGCTCATGCCCGCTATGAATATATGCGGATTGATCGCCGAAAACGGGTCGAAGAAGAACGGCATGCCGCTCTTTTCAGAGGATCCTATGAAGGCGCCCTCCTTCGACATCTCGGAAGCGTCTGCGCTGCAGTGCTCTGAGAAACCAGGGAGTACCGCGAGCTTGGCAAGAGACCCAGACCCCATAAGTTCACGCCTTCTCACGAATGATCGCCTGCCAATCTCAGGAGGTCCTCTCCTTTTATGATCTCGTAGTTTAGCCTGGTTGCGGCGATAAATGCGTCGCATATCCTTTCAAGGGACCTGAGAGACCGCCTTGCGGCCTCGGGTTCGCTTTCTGCGGTTGCCATGGCTTTCAGCCTTATGCGCGTATCGAACGCCTTGCCGCTTGCCCTTATCGCATTCATCTCAGACTCGATAAGCTGGATTTCGCGTTTCAGCTGGTTGGCCCTTGCGTATTTCTGCGGGCTTACGCGCGAGAGGCTTATCTCCCGCATGCGCCTTCTTGCGTCAAGCGCATCAAGGAGCCTTGCCTTGTCGACCTGGACCGCAGAGAAAGAGAACTCGAAGGGCTCGCGTATGCTTTCCAGCAGCGAACGCATGGTGTCGGCCGATGAATCGACTGCGCCGTCGAACCTGAGCAGCGCCATCGATATTGACTCGAACGCTGGGCCGCTGCGCCTTGTCAGGGATGCGAGGTTCCCGTTAAGCTTCATGCCGCCTCCCATCTCTATGATCTTCGACTTCCTGACCAGCAGGTTGTTCACTATGTGGCCGGATTTGAAGTACACCGCTGACACGAGGAGAAGCGCGCAGGACATGACCAGCCCGCCCAATGAACGGAACGTCGTGCTTGCGAGGGCCATGGCAGCGGCAGCGATGTAGAAAGCATACGAGAACACCTTTTCCCCAAGCATTGTTTCGTCCATAGCATCACAATATGTTGAATCTTCCGAAAAAGGCCTCTGCGCCGAGCATCCCGGATAACTCGCGGATTGATATGCCGGTGATTATTAGGCTGAATATGGGGAGCACAAAGGCATACACTATCAGGTACGCCATGACATTGAGAAGCCAGTTTACCATGTCGGACAGCATGCCGCTTATCCCAGATATCGCAGAGCCTATCCATCCCAGCACCCCGTTGGATCTCTCCAGCCTTTTCGTTGAATTGGTGATGTTTTCCATGAAGCTTTCATTGGAGATGAGGGATCCCCTAAAGCCGGACACGCTTGATGTTATCTGGGTTATGCTCGTCCCCGGCTGGCTCATTGAAAGGGAGTATGAATTGATTATAATGGCGTTAAGCACGTATGACATCGGAAGCACAACATACAGGCCCATAGAGGTTGCCATAAGGAAGCCTCCGATCTTTCGCGTAGGATAGAACGTCCGCAATATGATGCCGGCAGGGAGAAGCACCGCCAATGTTCCGACAGATGCGAATTCAAGCACCGACGATTGCACCACAGCCGCTATCGCCACGGTGCCGAGAAGCTTGATTATATACTGCAGTTCGCTTATGACTGGGGAGAATATGTAAGAGAATGAGAATTGCGCAACTATCGCGTTGATGTTTATCCCAGCAATCAGGCCGAGGCCCCCATTCAAGAGCAGGAGCTCGGATATGGCGGTCGTCGCAGTAGAAAGCACGGATGTGTGAGTGATGCCCATGAACGTGTACGGCTCGGGGCTCGCGAGGTAGTCGTATGCCAGGCACATTGCCGTGTTGTTCGCCATGAACGCATCGCAGTTCAGCGATGTCCCATTCGTCATGGTTGCCTGGGCTATTATGGATGTTATTATGCCGTGAGGCGCGAAGAGCAGGAACATGCTCCCCACTATCACGCCATTGAACAGGGACTCGAAGAGCTCATTCCTGCCGAATTCTTTCAACCGTCGCTCATTAAGCGCATATCCGATGCCGAGTATCATGCCTCCTACGGCAATCATTATGCCGATGATGTACACGGCTATACTGATGTCATATTGTCCAAGCAATGCTGCCACCGGCATTCAGATAGAGTTTGCGGTCACGTTCGACAGTAGATTCGTAGATGCGACGGCGAGGCCGGTGGATGCGATGGATAGAACGGCGACGATTATTGCGCCGATTATTATGTCTATCGAGGCGCTGTGCAGGCTTGCCCTCTTCTGGCTTGGGAAGAGCTGGCCCACCGCGTAGAAGATTCCGGCGACTACGAACAGCACGGCACTGAGAACGGGCCCTATGTGCATGAGGAGGCCCTGGATGCCGTTCAGAGTTGATATTATGTCAAGCGCAGCGTACGAAGTGGCGGCATATGCGCTTCTTGCGAAAAGCGCGTATGCTATAAACACGGGAACCGGTATCTTTAGCATGTTTCCGAGCATTTTCAAACGCGCCGTCCTATTTCTATCCATCCCAATCATCTTTTACTTTTGTATAAGTATTTTACTTTAGTAAAATATATAAGCCTTTCGTAAACAGGGCGTGGCTGGATATGGGAGATTACTCCAGGTCTGGCGCATCGAGAAACTGCGATAATATTAATAATAGAAGGGGCATATAGTATTGACAACAATGAAGAATGAGTACAACATGCTCCGCGAGGTCAAGAGGCTGAAGAGCATGCGCGGATACGGCACTGAGCTGGTGAGTATATATGTCCCAGCGGGGTTTTCCCTCGACGCAGAAATAGCGAAGCTGCGCGATGAGCACAGCCAGTCGGGTAACATCAAGAGCAAGAGCACAAGGCAGAACGTGCAGGGCGCAATAGACAAGATAATACAGTACCTGCGGCTTTTCAGGATCACGCCAAAGAATGGAATTGCGGTATTCGCGGGCAACATTTCGGACAACCAGAGCAAGTCGGACATACAGCTCTTCTCGATTGAGCCGCCGGAGCCCCTGGGGGTCAACATTTACAGGTGCGACTCTACGTTCATGCTGGAGCCCCTCGAGGCAATAATCGACAACAAGGACACATACTGCCTTGTTGTCATGGACGGCAGGGAGGCGACAGTGGCTACGCTGCGGGGCGCACACATACAGGTAATACACCGGCTCAACTCCCTCGCGCACGCAAAGGTCCGCAAGGGCGGCCAGTCGGCGCAGAGGTTCGCAAGGGGTCGCGAAGAGAGCATACGCGAGTACAGCGTAAGGATAAGCGACGTGGTCAACGAGCTCTTCGCAAGGAACGACTTCAAGATCAGGGGGGTGCTTGTGGGAGGGCCCGGGCCGGCGAAGGAAGGCTTCGTAAAGGGCAACACGCTGAATTACCAGATAAAGATTCTCGGGGTATACGATACGGGCTACACAGACGAATTTGGACTGCAGGAGATTGTTGAGAAGGCCGATGAGCTTCTCAAGGAGCAGGAAGCCGCGAAGGAGCGGCGCGTCATAGAACGCTTCATGCAGGAGCGCGTGCGCAGGGGATTGGCAGTATACGGCTACGAAGAGACGAGGAAGGCGCTCGAAGCGAAGAAGGTCGCGACGCTCATTCTGGGAAGCGAGCTGGAGGTGCACAGGGTAACGTACAAGTGCAGCTCGTGCGGCACAGTATTAGAGGCCACAGAAACAGGGAGCAGCAGGCAGGAAAAGCACACTGACGGGGGAAGGCTTGATGTAATTGATGTGAAGGACGCCATAGAGGGGTTGGTGGAGTTGGCGGAGTCGACCGGCGCAGAGATCGTCTTCGTTTCTGACGAGAGCTCCTACGGCAAGGAGTTCAACATGGGCTATTCGGGCATAGGCGCAATACTCAGGTACAAGTAAGCAGGTACGCACAAAGCATTATGCAGTCTTGACGCGTTTCAGTGCGGTGCCCCTTTTCATTCCCAGAAGGATAGCATCGCATCTGATTCTGTTTTCAGTTACTCCGTCCCTTAGCAACGACTTGAACTTCTCGCGTATTGATTCTGGGTTTTTTCCGAGGAGGAATGCTTGTTGGGCGATCTTCTCTGGTGTGAGGCGCATCTCGTCTCTGAGGAATATGCCGTTGCTTCGGATAGTTTCGGGGTTTTGTCCGAGGAGTGCTGCTCTGCTTGCGATCTTCTTTGGGGTGAGGCGCATCTCGTCTCTGAGGAATGCGCCGTTTGCGCGTATTGATTCTGGGTTTCTTCCGAGGAGTGATGCTTGTTGGGCGATCTTCTCTGGTGTGAGGCGCATCTCGTCTCTGAGGAATATGCCGTTGCTTCGGATGGTTTCGGGGTTTTGTCCGAGGAGTGCTGCTCTGCTTGCGATCTTCTTTGGGGTGAGGCGCATCTCGTCTC
>JAMCZF010000029.1 GCA_023485825.1 Candidatus Martarchaeota archaeon | reverse complement strand
TACAAGGCTGAAAGTGCCGGCATGAAGGTGATAAAGGTAGACGCAAGGAACACATCAAAAGAGTGCGGCAGTTGTGGCAACATTCAAGAGATGCCACTCTCGGAAAGGACATACATCTGCAACAGATGCGGTATGCAGATGGACAGGGACATAAACGCAAGTATAAACATACTCAACAGGGCTACCCTCGGGCAGAGGGGAAGTCACGCTCAGGGAGATATGGCCTCTGCGGTGCAGCAGGCATCGAAAAGTCGCACCGAGGAACTGAGAACCGATAGAACACATCCTTTGCAGGATGCAGTGGTTGCATGATGCAGGGAAAGCCCACGCCGTTTACGGGTGGGAGGATGTCACCAACATGCCCTTCTGGAAGCAGAAAGCAGCGAGCAGCCCTATGCACCATACCGGAAGCGATTGCTACCGGTATGTTGACGAGCTGATACGGTCATCACGGGAAGTGATGATAATATCCCCGTTTGTTGACATGTACTATGCAGAGTTTCTTGCGAGAAACTCCCGCGGCAAGAGGATAATGCTACTCTCCTCATCAATCGACAGGGCCGCGCAGAAGGTCCTGGGCAGGAGCCGAAGGCCGTTCATGTTCCTGGCCCTGGCCGCGGCACTGGCAATCCTCGCGGCCTCTGAATACTATGCCGGCATACTCTCCACCGCAGACGTGCTCGCAAGCGTATTCCTCACGGGCGTTTTCGCGTTCTTCCTCCTCGGCACGAAGTCGAATGTCACTGTCAGGAAGCCGTTTAAATTTGTGCACATGAAGGTGTACATATCAGAAACCCAGGCGATCCAGGGATCCGCAAACCTGACATACAACGGCATGCATAGGAACATAGAACATGTAGAGGTAATAAACGACCCCGATGTCATAGACCAGCTCCGTGATGATTTCATGAAGCTTTGGGACAATGCTATTTGAATGCTATCTCGAGTTCGCCAGCGTAGCCGAAGTCAGGGCACTTTATGAATATCTTCATGACGCAGCTGTCTTTAACATCTACCGCAAACGGCGTGCCGGGGTCTGTTGACACAAGCTCGAAAGGCCTGCTGACCTCAATCCTGCTGATCCTGTCCCCGAAGCTGAGCACCTTATAGAGCTGTATGTCCCTGCGGAACACCTGGCCCTTCCTCACATTCATGCTCGACGTGGAGCCCTCAAGCTCCACGCGCTTCCCCCCCCGCCTGAGCATTATCCTCGCTATGCTCACGTCGATGCTGTCCTCGCTACCTGTCTCGAATCTCACAAGGAGCGGCCCATTGTAGCTGCCCTTCGGCGACCTTATTTTCAGGGAGAACCTCTCTTCTGACATATACGGGACACTGAACGGCACGGAGGGACGCACCTCCAGAAGCTCAAAGGGCTTGTCCACAGTTATGCCGCTTACCGTCACATCCGGGCCCTTCAGGTCGCTTGGCAGCAGGCCGCTGCCAATCTTGTTCTTGAACGGTATGTCGATGTCGAATGTTTCACCGACATCCCTGCCGGCAAGGCTGTGTATGTCGCCTCCAAGCCTTATGTTTATGCTGGTGATAGAGGTCTGAAGGGAGCCGCGCCCTGTCCTGCCGGACCTCTTCAAAAAGCCCAAAAACGCCATGCATGCACGTTTATTACAGTTACAATATTGCCGCGAAACGTATATAGCCATTGATGCGGTATACATTCCTATAGTGATACTGTGGTGAATACAGGCTCAAATGCCCCGGACTTCTCGCTTGAAGGGTCCGACGGGAAGACGCACTCCCTGTCCGAGTTCAGGGGCAGGTATCTCGTACTGTACTTTTATCCCAAGGACGACACACCTGGCTGTACTGTCGAGGCAAAGGAATTCAACGAGAGCCTCAAGGAAATAGAGGGCCTCGGCGCAGAAGTTGTCGGGATAAGCAAGGACGACCTCAAGTCGCACGGCAGATTCTGCGGCAAGTACGGCCTGAATTTCCTGCTGCTCTCGGATCCTGAAAGCAAGGTCATAAGGGCCTTCGGCGCATACGGCGACAGAGGCATTTTCGGCATGGGCACACTGCGCAACACATACGTGATCGACGAGAGGGGCCGCATAGTGAAGGTATACGAAAAGGTAAAGCCGAGGGGCCACAGCGCCGAGATAATGGCCTTCCTGCGTGCCGGAGTCGGCTGAAAGCGCATTCGAATCTGGAACGCGCAAACGAAAGGTCTTTAAAAACAAAGTGCAATAAATAACTCATGAAGTACAATCACGAATCGCTCGGTGACAACGTGCTGCCATCGAGATACGAGCTTCTTTTTCAGCCGGACCTCAAGACATTCGATTTCAAGGGGAAGGAAACCATCCATGTTACTGTAAAAAAGCCAACAACTACGATAACGCTTAATGCTGTCGGCCTCTCAATCGATTCCGCTTCAGTGGACTGCAAGGGATCGGTCCAGAAGGCAAGAGCGAAGGCAAACCCCGCGAAGGAAACGTTAACTCTGCAGCTTCAGAGGAGGGTATCCGGGGCCGCGAAGCTGACAATCGAGTTCTCAGGCAAATGCACCGACAACATGGCCGGGCTGTACCGCAGCCGTTACATGGAAAACGGAAAGGAGAAATGGATACTCACCACGCAGTTCGAGGCGGCCAACGCACGCAATGCATTCCCCTGCTTCGACCAGCCTGACATGAAGGCCGTATACGATGTATCGATGCTGGTGGACAAGGACCTGCAGTGCATATCAAACATGCCAGCGAAAAAAGAGTCGATCAAGGAAGGCAGGAAACTTGTGACGTTCCACACGACGCCCAAGATGTCTTCATACCTCATGTACCTCGGCGTAGGCAACTACGACGTAGTCAGCGACAGGCTGGGCAAGCTCAAGATAAGCGTGATGACGACCCCCGGAAAGAAGCGGCTGGCAAACCACGCACTGTCGTACGCGAAGAAGTTCATGAGGTTCTTCGAGAACTATTTCGGGATAGAGTATCCGTTGCCGAAGATGGATCTCATAGCGATACCCGACTTCGCTCCAGGCGCCATGGAAAACTGGGGCGCCATAACCTTCAGGGAGACCGCGCTTCTCGCGGAGGACAACGCCTCCGTGGCGGCAAGGCAGAGAATAGCCGAGGTCGTGGCGCACGAGTTCACGCATCAGTGGTTTGGGGACCTTGTGACGATGAAGTGGTGGGACGACCTCTGGCTCAACGAGAGTTTCGCGACGTTCATGAGCTACAAGGCCATGGATGCAGTGTTTCCGGAATGGAACATGGGAACAGCATACATAGCAGACGAGGTGGGAATCGCGTTCTCCGTGGACCAGCTCCTTTCAACGCACCCCATACACGTGCCGGTGGGCAAGCCCAGCGACGTAGACCAGATATTCGACGAGATAAGCTACCAGAAGGGCGGCAGCGTGCTGAACATGCTGGAGGACTATATCGGCAAGGACGCCTTCAGGAAGGGTCTCCACATCTATCTGAAGGACAGATCCTACTCGAATTCGGAAGCCGATGATCTGTGGAATGCCCTCGGAAAGGCCGTGGGAAATAGCCGCAGCATGCCAATAAAATCGATTGCAAACGCATGGATAACGAAGAAGGGCTATCCATGCATATCAGTCAGGGCAGACGGTGACCGCACTGTGCTGCGGCAGAAGAGATTCACGCTTGCGGGACAGACCCATCCGGGAGAGAAATGGCCCATACCTGTGCACTACTCGCTTTCTCCAAAGGACAAGGCGGGAAAGAAGTTCCTAATGTCCTCACCCACGGTATCGATCAATGCCAGAGAGCCCATGATAAAACTGAACCTCAACCAGAAGGGGTTCTTCAGGACACTCTACTCCGAGGAGAAGCTCGAGGAGCTCGGGAACGCCATAAAGGAGAATGAGCTTAACAGCATAGACTCGTGGGGCATAGAGAACGACCTTTACGCTTTCGTCAAGGGTTGCAGGTACCCGCTGCGCGACTATCTCGAGTTCGCGGGCAATTACTGTTTTGCAGCCAAATATCCGCTCAACATGAGCGTTTTGCAGCACCTGAATGGCCTGTATTCGCTGCTGTACTTCTCTAAAAACGAGGCGAGGGAGAATACAAGGAAGCTGCTGAAAGATTACGGGGTAGAGCTCCTCAAGCAGGTTGGCTGGATAAGGTCGCAGGCAGAAAGCAGCGTAACCACCAAACTCCGGTCCGCGGCCATAGCGGCGGTGGGCTTTGCAGGAGACGCCGCGACAATACACAAAGCGGGAAAGCTGTTCAAGATATCAACCGAGGGCAAGCGCAGCATAGACCCAAACCTGCGCTCCGCAGTTTACAGGGTAACTGCGTTCTACGGGGATAAGAACACCTTCAATACTTTTGTAGAGAAGTACAAGAATGAAGAGGTGCCGGAAGAAAAGACGCGCTGTCTGCAGTCGCTTGCGATGTTCAATGACTCTACCCTGGCCAAGAAAGCCCTCGATTTCTCCATGTCGGACAGCGTAAGGTACCAGGACGGGGTCTCCATACCATCGATAATGTCATCAATGCCCGTAGGGAGGGGCCTTATATGGGGGTGGACCAAGACGAACTGGAAAGTTCTGACGTCAAGGTACCCAAGCGGCACGCACCTCCTGTCATACTTCGTAGATAACCTCGGGGCAGTGGTCGACGAGAAAACGCTCAAGGACATAACCTCCTTCTTCGCAAAGAAACAAAACAGGCGCGGTGACATAACACGTGCGCTTGCACAGGCGAACGAAATCGCCAGGATAAACATACGCTTCATGAAGGAGAACGGGGTGTGAGCCTGCCGCACCTCTTCCGATTCGATAGCGCAAGGCCGAACCAGGACCGCATGATGTCAGACATACGCGGCGCGCTGGAGGGCAGGCGGAGCCTGCTCATAAATGCGCCCACCGGCATAGGCAAAACTGATGCGGCCATCTCGTCCACTTTAGAGTTCGCGATGAAGGAGGGGCTAAAGGTCTTTTTCCTCACGCCAAAGATATCGCAGCACAAGATAGCGGTGGAGTCGCTCAGCGGGATAAGGGAAAAGTTCGCGCTCGACATAGGCTATCTGGACATGGTGGGCAAGCGCAACCTCTGCGTCAACACCAAGGTAAACTACATAGAGGGCGAGTCCTTCTACAGGAGCTGCGAGAACCTCGTCAAGGCGAAGAGGTGTCCATACTACACACGGGCAAAGGAGAAGGGAGCAGCAGCAAGGGTGAAGAACGATGCGTATCAGGGCCACAACCGGTTCTTCGACTCATGCTTCGACAAAGGCATATGCGCATATGAAGCGGCATCTGACCTAGCAAAGGAATCGAGCTTCATAATAGCCGACTATTCACATGTCCTGAACCCCTACACGCGCGCCGCGTTCTTCAAGAGGATCTCCGCGAGGATGGAGAACTCGATAATAATCTGGGATGAGGCGCATAACATTATAAACGCGGCAAGCTCGTACCTGAGCGCGAACCTCAGCTCCTATTCAATCGCAAACGCGAAGAAGGAGCTGTCAGAGATGGATAGCGGACTTGACATTACGTATCTTGACTTCGTTCTGGAGAGCATAGCCGAGAGGAGGCTTGGCAAGGCTCCCTCAGGCGAGGCCTATTTCGAGAAGACCGACATAGACGGTTTCATGCCCGCCGGAGTCGCAGAGATAGTCGAGCAGCTCGAGAAGACCGGCCTTGAATACATAACGAAGACAGAATCGAAGCGCAGCTCCCTGTCGCACATATCGAGGTTCCTCTCCACGCTTTACGAGTCCGACGACTCATGCGCACGGATAGTGTCGAGAAAGGGCAGGGACATCAGGCTCTCGATAATCTCCCTTTACCCGAAGGAGCCTCTTGAAGCCCTCAAGGAGGCATACTCGAACATATTCATGAGCGGGACCCTCCTTCCATTGGGAATGTACCGCGAGCTCTTCGGGCTTCCCGGGGCAGACACCGCAAACTACTCCTCCCATTTCCCGAAGCACAACAGGCTTTGCCTTGTCGACGCCGAGACGTCTACGAAATACGAGGACAGATCAGTTGACAATTACAAGAGGATAGCGAAGAAGATAGGCCTCGTCAAGGGAAGGGTGAGGGGCAACGTCGCAGTCTTCTTCCCCAGCTTCGACGTGCTCGACGCTGTGTATAGGCACATGGAGAGGCAGGTGGAGCACATACAGCGCAGGGACATGCGCACGTCCGCAGTCGACAGCATGATACGCGAGTTCAAGGATGCAGATGACTCGCTGCTGTTCGCAGTGATGGGGGGCTCCTTCAGCGAGGGCATCGACTATGCGAACAACGTCATAAAAGGCATAATCATCGTCGGCATTCCGCTCGAGCGCCCGAACCTGGAGCTCAATTCGAGGATTGCGTACATGAACAGGCTATTCAGCGGAAAGGGAAGCGAGTACGCATATATAATCCCGGGAGTGATACGCGCCGCACAGGCTGCAGGGAGGGCCATCCGCAGCGAGTCCGACAGGGCATTCATATTGCTGATGGACAAGAGGTACAACTGGAGCATGTACAAATCGCTCATCGGCAGCTTCATAGACGTCTCAAAATCAGAAGACAACCTCTCTGAGATAAGCAGGTTCCTCGGCGCAGCCGCAGGGACTGCGGCAAGACCGCTACAGCTCAATGAACAACTCCCCTGATTGGTCCTCCCCAACGTCATAATGTGCCGTATCGGTCACCCATGGTGTATTCTCATTGGCCTTGCCCGTCTCGATGTCGAACACGCCGCTGTGCCACGGGCACACGAGCCCGTCGCCGTCCACACTGCCTTCAAAGAGCGGGCCTTGCTCATGCGTGCAAAGGCCGTCGAGTGCATTGACCCTGCCATTGTGGAGCACCAGGACAAAGTCCCTTCCCGCAACGCTCGCCTTTATCGGCTCATTCTCCCGCAAATCCGACTTCTTTATTCCGAGCATCCCTCTCATGCAATCAATATTACATTGCGCCAGAACAGGTAAATACTATGCTGAAGGGAGCATGTACCGCCTGCCGCGCCATGTTATGTGCCTCATTCTGCTGGCGGTTACCAGGTTTATGTCATACACGAACGGGAGCATGAACGAAATCAGGGCCACCTCGGGATAATGCGCGCCTGCTCTCCTGCAGTTTATGATTGCGCCCCTCATGTAGTGCATGAAGAATACCAGGAAAAGCGGCGATACGAATATCGATAGAAGCACGCCAGACACTATAACCAGCGCTTCCATAGTGTAGTAAACGAGCCCCACATAAAGATTCCTCCTGTAACCGAGCAGGGTGAGCGCAGTCTGCCTGTTCGCCCATTCGCTGAAGCTGCTGAAGTCCTCTATGCAGTTGACAATGGGCTTCGGCACAGGGACATAGGCTATCCCAAGCGTCTTGGATTTGCATATCTTCGTTAAGCAGATGTCATCCGATACCGAGTACCTGGAATTCCCGAAGAAGTCCATCGCTTTGCTGTCCATAAGGTCTGCCCTGAAGGCAAGGCTGCCTCCCCAGCCGAAGCGCGAAGATTCGCGCTCAAGAAGGCTGTCGCCAACGAAGCCCCAGACCATCTTCACTTTGGACCAGAAGCCGCGCACAGGCCTGAAGTAAGGGTACATGGTTGAAAGCCCGATTCTCCTATCCTGCAGCGGCGCCACCAGCGCGGCAAGCCAGCCCCTTTCCACAAGTATGTCAGAGTCTGCGATCGCATATGCATCGTAGCCCCTGAACCTCTCCAGCGCAGTGCTTATTGCGCGAACCTTTCCGCTGCAGTTTCTGCATCCTGAATCCGATATTACATAGCCAATGCGCAGCCTTTTTATCACGTTTAAGGCTGCATCATCACTGTCGTCAATTACTGCGATAACCCTATAGTTCCTGTAATCCTGCCTGCGCAAAGAATCCAGATTCTGCTCAAGAGTGTGGTCAGCGCCCCTGCACGGCACAATAACCAGGGTCTTCGGGCTGTACGGCCCTCTGCGTCCTGCGGCCTCCTTTCTGGGAAACAGGCCAATCGCATCTGCTGCCATCAGCGCTGCGAACGCCAACACGGAGATTCCCGCATAAAGATCAAGGAGAAAACCAGGAAATGACATGCCATATCTATCGCACTGCTAATTATATATTGCTTGCATGCGCATCCTGTAGCGGTGCTGTCACGGGCTCAATGACGGGCATAATCTTCGGCATAATCTCAATGCTGAGCTTTGGCTTCAACAACTTCCTCGTAGCTATAATGTCAAGGCGGATAGGGGCGTTCCGCGCAACCTTCTGGTTTCAGGCATTCGGCTCTTTGGTGCTCCTCGCCCTGTCGTTTTTCCTCTTCCAGCACTTTGCAGCGACGCCTTATGTCATTGCCCTGATACTCCTGGTGAGCCTGGTCGGCGTCCTGGCACTGCTCGCGTTCATGAAGGGCTTAGAGGTCGGCAACGTGCCCGTAGTTGCCACCGTCTCTTCCGGCTGGAGCATAGTCACCGTACTATTGAGCGTCGTCCTTCTCGGGGAAGGCCTTGCGCCGACCCAGACGCTGGCCATCGCTCTTGCGATAGCAGGCACACTGCTCCTGTCATACAGGCCCAGGGCACGCATGCGACCGCATTCAAAAAAGGACACGGGCCTCAAATATGCCTTCATGGTTGTCATAGGCTGGGGCCTCTTCTACTTCCTGCTCAACCTGCTGGTAAGGGACATAGGCTGGTTCACGGCCTTGTTCATCACCACGCCCATCGGATTTGCGATGCAGGCGCTGTACGGCGTCATCGCCAGGTCGAGGATGACTATAGCCAGGGGCCGGATCCCGCGGCTTGCCATGATGGGCGCTATAAACGTGGCAGGCGCGCTTGCCTTCGACCTAGGCGTCACATACAACTACGCAGCGATAGTCGCGCCTATCACCGCAGCAGCTCCGCTTGTGGTTGTAGTCCTTGGCGTGGCGTTCCTCAAGGAGCGGCTTATGCGCAACCAGACACTGGGCATCGCCCTTGTAATAACGGGCCTGATACTGCTGTCCCTATGATCCCGAAGGCCCGGCGCACCGATACTGTAAGAAAGGTTTATAGCCTTTCAAGCCCTCTCTTTTTACCATGTACAGCACCTTTGCGACTATAATAATACCTGCCATCGTGGTGTTCGTGACCACCTTCTACAGCACGAGATTCCTGATAAGGTACCTCTTCGGTGCCGGCATCATCGCGGAGGACATAAACAAGGCGAAGCCTGTGCGGCTTCCGAGCAGCGGAGGAGTCGGCGTGGTCTTCGGAATGGTATTTGGCATACTACTTTACATCTTCGGCACCAGCTTCGTGTTTAACCCTGTGCTCGACATAGCCTCTCTCCTCGCTGTGGCGCTCTCGATATCGCTTGTGGCCTTTGTGGGTTTTGTGGACGACATAAACGTCAAGGCCGAGAAGGTCAAGTCAACAGACATCATGGACATAAGGGAGGGGCTTAAGCAGTGGCAGAAGCCCATCCTGACGCTCGTTGGCGCACTGCCGCTCATGGCCATAAACGCCGGCACAAGCACCATATCGCTGCCTTTCATAGGTGTTGTCCACTTCGGCTTATTTTATCCACTGCTTCTGATACCCCTTGCAGTGGTTTTTGTGCCGAATGCCGTGAACATACTCGGCGGGTTCGACGGATTGCAACCTGCCATGATTCTCGTAGCAAGCGGAGGGTTGATGCTTTATGAGATAATATTCGGTGTCGGCACTAGCGCATACATGGGGGCCTTTCTTGCCGCAATGCTTTTCTCGTCTGTGCTCGCATTCTTCCCATACAACAGGTACAAGGCGCGCATCATTCCCGGCGACAGCTTCACCTATGCCGCAGGCGCGGGCCTGGCAGCAATAATGATAATGGGCAACGCAGAGGCGTTCGGCATTGTGATATTCATGCCGTGGATACTCGAGTTCTTCCTGCATGCGCGCAGGAAGTTCAAGGTGCGCGACCTTGGAGTGCTGCAGAAGGACGGCACGATGAAGGCGCCGTACGGAAAGAAGATCTATAGCCTGTGCCATCTTGTCATGAACCTGAAGAGGAAGCCTGTAGAGACCGACGTGACGCTGTGGCTTACGATGCTCGAGGTCGCGTTCGTAGTTCTCGCCTTCGGGATGAAGCTCTCGGGCCTGCTCTGATAAGGCCTGTGTGAATCACGTCCGCTGCTGTACGGTAATCGCGCCTCTCGGCACTCTCCTGGCCCTCCTTGCCATTGGGGCATTCCTATAAGACGTTCCGGATTCTCGCGCCGTAAGCAGTATATCCTCTCTTCTTATCAGCTTCCTTCTTCCTGCGTGCTCCGCGTATCTCTTTGCCTTGTTTGCTATGCTGTCAGCGAGCTTCTCCAGCTCGCGCTCAAGGTCCAAAACTGCATCCTCGGTGACCTTCTCAGCACCCGCCTCCCTTATGAACTGCTCGATGTCATATAAGCTGAATTTCCTCTCACTCACCAAACCACCGCAGTAAAAAAGCTGCGGCTCTATTAGGATAAGAAGCTTTAAAAACAGTTCCCCTGATTGACAAATAGTGGCATTCCCAAAAAACCGTTTCCTATAACCGCGTTGTAAAGTTCGCTGACGACAAATGTCTTTCAGCCCTCCGAAGCGCATAAATACCATAAAAAACACATTAATATGGTTCAATGGCAGAATACGCTCCAGAGCAGAGGCCGAAAAAGGCAGTTTTGATAAAGGAACTGCTACACCCTGAAAGACCGCGCGAATTCGGTCTGAGATGGGCAGTAAATAGCAGGAAGGCCACTCCCGAGTCTATAAAAGCAAGCTTCGAATATCTGATAAATATCGGCTTGTCAAAACACAAGATTGCGGTCCAATCTGCCCTGTTGGCACTTGATGTGGGCAAATTAGAGAAGAACTATCGCTTCCTCAGAGACGAGATGCACCTCACCCCAAAGAAGATCGCAAGCAGAGCAGCACTCCTCGGACAAAACCCCGAAACCATCCGAAGCAACGGCATATTCCTCAGAGACGAGATGC
>JAMCZF010000037.1 GCA_023485825.1 Candidatus Martarchaeota archaeon | reverse complement strand
TCTCTCTCTTTCTGAAAAACCATCTGCGCCTTCCTCCGTGTGCATGCCGACACGATACCAATACGCCGCGAAGGCTTAAAGGTATTGCGGTGTTCGGGGACCAATGCCTTAACGAGGGGTATGGGCCCTCCTGTTCGCATGGCGATGCGCGTCAGGCTACCTGTTCCACCACACCGTGCACTGCTTGCCGAAGAACCTGCAGCTCATGCACCTGGACTTGTTCTCCTCTGATACCGGCCTTGCATCGCGATTGCCTGACCAGTACTTCATGGCATCAGGCAGGTACGCCTCAAGGCCCTTCCTGTCGTACTGCATGTCCATCTCAGTTATGACGTTTTTTGTATCCCTGTCGAGGTACTTCAGCCTTACTGCATCGCTGAGCACGGGCATCTGGGCAACGGCATCGAACATCTTCCTGTACATCGGCCCGAGGCCGACGAACTCATCCCTTACCCCCAGGCTTCTTACCCCCTTCTCGAAATCCGCTGACAGCTTCTTGTCCTCTATGCCGTAGGACCTCGCGAAGTTCTCGTACGTGTACCTTCGCATCTTCATGTCCTCGAGAAGTTTGTGGTATATGTTCAGCTGCATCTTGTCGGAGTCTATTCGCCGGCCGACCCCGTTCCTGCTCCCGTTGCCGTTTATGGTCTTGTCCTCGACAACCATTATCCTTCCATCGCTCAGGCGCAGCTCGTCCACCTGCCCAGAAATCCTGTACCCGTTTATCGAGCCGTATATGTGCACCTCGCGGCAGTAGCCCTCCCTGCCGATGTTCATTATGCCATTATAGTTCTCGTACGCCCACTTGTAGAGCCTGTCCCACCAGGTGACCGGCTCGAGCGGGAGCTCTACGAACACCTGCTCCTGTATTGTTGCGTGTACGGCGGCGCCCTTCGCCATCGCCGGGGTGCTGTACGGCTGCATGAGGTACAGCTCCATCTGCTTCTCGCACCACAGCTGGCTGGCTATGTCCTTCACTGATATGCTTGTCTTCCTGAGCCTCTCCAGTGCGCTTACCCTGCCCATAGCCACCTACGTTGCCATAATGATATTGATGTCAGACCGCCTACCTATCTTCATCGCCGAAGCTCCGCGATCACCTGTGTCATCATACGCCCTTTTATTTGTTGTTAAGCCTATTTAGCCTTATGTCAATGATTGGGGACAACGACCTCTTCATATTCGATTGGGACGGCACCCTGAGTACGTCGACGCTCATAGTCGCAGCATCGAGGTTGCTGACAAGAAGGTACGACCCCGAGTACATCAAGAGGAACGAGGCCAGGTACAAGTCCATAGTAAGGAACGTCAGGATCGATGAAACAAGGAGCAGGGAGCTCGCCTGGCTGTACGACACATACGTGCGCGTCTTTCCCCCAAGGCTGAAGGAGGGCGCCGTTGACCTGCTCAGGCACCTGCGCAGGAAGCGCAAGACCATAGCGCTGTTCAGCGACTCGAAGAGCTACAGGCTTACTGCGGAGCTGCGCATGCTGCGCGTCTTCGACTATTTCGACTTTGTGCTCAGCGCAAGTTCCATAGGCCGGTACAAGCCCGACCCGACCGGCATACTTGCCATAGTCGACAGATTCGGGAAGGACAAGAAGAGGTGCGTGTACCTCGGGGACACGGCATCGGACACGCTTGCGGCAAGGTTCGCGGGAATAAACGCCTGCGCGATCGGCGGCGGCCTAGAGCCCTATCAGAAACTCGTTTCCGTAAGGCCCGATTACATATACCGGGACCTCGGGGGCATACTTGCAGGCGCCGTCAGGAGCCGCTAAACCTTGTCACTCCCTCGGCACTATGCTTCCTTGCGCTCTTGTACACGCGGTCTGTAGGCCCTGCGGTCTCAGCAGATCTTTGCACCTCATTCACAGTGAATACCAGGTGCCTGATGTCGCTGTCCGCAATTCCATTGCTGTGCCTCAGCTCCAGAAGCATGTTCCTCTGCGCCTCTGTCGCAAACGACTCCCCCTCGAAAGAGATTGTCTCAAGTCCGAAGTTCCTCGTCGCCGGCCCGAGGAAGTGCGTCGTAGCTATGGTGCTCCTCACAACTATCTCCCTCTTGTAATACGTTCCATTCTCCCTTGGAAAGTCCCCGAGGCTCAGGCCGTAGAACCCTGTCTCGTATACCTCCAGCTCTTCGGTGTTCGAAAAGCCCAACTTGACATGTTTAAAAATCGAGTTATGTACCGTTGCATGTTGCAGATCTATGGCATAGCCCTCGCAGTCTATCAGTGCGCAGCGTGCGATATACGCCCCGTTCCAGCTCGCCCCGTTGAACCTGCACTCCGAGAACGTGAAGGAATTCACGCTGCTGCAGTCCCACATGGAATTGGTGAAGTCGCCTCCTACAACAGTTACGTGGCGCGCCGTGTCGTCATCAGTGTTGACCATGCTCCTCCGCGAGAAATTGACCCCGCTGAAATCGAGAAGCATGCCCCTGGCCGTTTCCAGCCGCGGCCTCAGCTCCAGAGGAATCATCCTGGCAAGAACCCTGACAATGGCACCAGACTCCTCGATTCGTCCGAAGAAGTCCACATCCGATATGATATTCGCATGCTTGTCTTCGTACTTCCTGAAGCCGCCTGGATCGCAATTGAAGCGCGAGCCTGCGAGCAGAAGCAATTCCGCATCCGCCTTCATGACATTCACCCTGCGCACAGTATCCTTGAGGGCATCGGCTATCATTGTGCATTTGGCCCTGTCCGGCTCATATGCTACCTTTTTTGAGGTGCGTGCTCCGACTGTACCAGTCATAAATTGTGTATGGATAACCCTGGTATATAAACCTTACACACATGGCCATGGCACTGCTGCGTGTATGCGTATCTGTCAACGTAAAAACGATAGATTTATAAATGAGAACAGCAATATAGTTTCGTAGTAAGGCATAACAGCTGATCCTACAAAGAGGAAACAACATGTCAGAAGAAGAGTATGGAACAGAGAGTGGAGCAGAGAGCGAAGGCACCGGAGGGTACAGGGGCAGAGGCGGCGGCAGGGAGCGCGGCGGAGAAAGAGGGCCGGGCATGAAGCCTAACTACTTCCTCCCGAAGCCGGTAAAGGTCGGCGACGAGCTGGACCTCACCATAGAAGCAACAGCTTCAAAGGGAGACGGTATAGCAAAGAAGGATGGCTACGTCATCTTCGTGAAGAACGCGAAGCAGGGCGACACCGTCAAGGTAAAGATAACCGAGGTAAGAGCAAGGTACTCTGTCGGAGAAGTGATGCAGTAAGCTTTGTGAAGTACTGGAATTGCGTTTATTTTATTCCATTTTTCCCTTTTCTTTCTCCTTTCTGATGATTCGTTCAGGAGCCGAACAGCTTCCTTATGCTTGTCACATAGGGCTGGGAGCATACGCCGGCCGGCGTGTTGTTGTCGATGCTGCATATCTGCTCGGTCAGGAGGTCCGCCGAGCCTATTATCGACTGCGCCTGCGCGCTTGATGTATTGTAAAGCTCCTGTACTACCGTTGTCCAGTTCCTTCCGTAAAGCACGCTTGACGGGTCGATGGTGGCTCCCACTTCCACTGACCTGTTGGCGAAAAGCAGGAACGGTATGCCGGCGCCATTGTCGTAGGCGCTCTCAAGGCTCTGCTCCTCGGGTGTTGGAGCTTGGAGCGGCACATAGCCGTACTGCGATGGCTTGTTCGTTGTCTGCTCATCGCTCACGAATGTTATGTACTGGCTTGTGTACGTAGAGTTGTAGAAGGTGAATGTCGGTATCGACGGCGGCGTGTCAGCGGCAGAAGAGGTCATTAAGTGCAAATTGGAGAAGTTGCCGAACCTCATGAGCGCTATGACCATGGCCCACCTCTCAGCTGCGCAGTAAGGGCAGTACTCCGCTCCGATGTAAAGGACCTCGGGCTTGCCCGCCGAGGCAAGCTCCGGCTTGCCGCTTATCAATGTTATTGCAGGGTAAGGCGCGCTGCCTATGCCTATGCTGTTGCTTTCGTTCTCAGGAATGTGCAGTTCAGAGATCATGCCCCGGGGCACTACGTCATTGTCGTATGCCGCAAGAGCCGCAAAGGCCTTGGTCTGCTCCGCATTGTATGTATATGGGTTCTGTGGGTTCTGCACGGCAGTGCTCTGGGCACTGGCATTGGCTCCGGTCGCTGCAGAGACGTGCCCAGGAGCAGTTGTACGCAAGTAACCCCCAAGCATGTAAGATACCGCAATGGCCGCCGCAACTACCACTACCATCACCGCAATGATGGGCACATATCCGCCTTTCCTTTCCGCGCTCATTTCCTCCATTAAACCCGCCTGCGCATCTCAATCAGATATGCGAACGCCGGGATTTGAACCCGGGTTCTTGCCTTTTTGCAAGAGCATGGCAAGGCAAAGTCCTACCAGGCTAGACTACGTTCGCAGGATACAGGTAGATTATGCAGAACAAGCTAAATAAAGGTTTGCACACCTGACAATACCACGCAGCCTTCCCTCGGAAACCTGCGCTTCCTGCAAGGTTTATAATGCTGCATGGCAGAAAACCCGCGGCTTCAACCGCCGGATGAACGCGGATGTAATGTCCACACGTAGGAATGCATATAAACATTTACAGCAATATAAGTGCATGACCTACATAAAAGCCTACAAATTCGGGATTTGCCCCGACAAAAAGAGGCAGTATAGGATAGACGAGAGGCCGGCACTTGCGCGGAATGATGCGCACAGGGAAGCCCCGGCCTTCAGGGCGGAAAGGAGGCCACTACGCTGGTAGCATGAAAACAGAGCACTACGCCGCATTGATAGCGATATTCGCCATTCTAGTCATGGGCGCGATGCTCGCCATTGGATTGTTGTATCCGAAAGGCCTGGTGCAATCGAGGAAAGCGGTGGCGATATCCGCAACCGGGTCTTCGTCTGCCATTCCAGGCATGGGAACCGTGAGCATATACGCCAACGCAACCGGCGACACTGCCGCAGCGGCCGCCGCGAACCTCTCCACGACACTTGCACGGCTCAACAGCACGCTGCTGGGCTACGCCAACGCGGGCAACATAACAACCATGTACTATTCCATCGGCATAATGCGCAACACAAGCACTTACGTTGCGACAGAAGGCGTGCGAGCCATCATAAACGATGCCAATAGCATGACTGAGGTGCTGCGCAGCCTGTCCAGCCATGAAAACGTGTATGTCCAGAATGCGGGCACCATGCTGTCAAATTCGCAAGCCAGCCGGCTGCTGCATAAGGCACTGCAGAACGCGCTGAAGAATGCGACTGCGCAGGCAGAGGCCCTTACTGGCAATGCCACGCTCACCGCAGTCAATATAACAACAACGAACTACCGCGTGTATGCGCCAATAAGCCTCGGCGCAGCAGCCACGGGGCTCGCATCGCCAGCGCCTTCCGGACAGCTGTTCTTCAACGGCAACGAGAGCATAGTGGAGTCAGTGCAGGTCGTATTCACGTATAGCTGATCGGCGCCGCGACATGTACGCACCGAATGCGCGGAACGCCATTGCCCTATGCGATATCCTGTTCTTTTCAGTCATGGGCATCTGGGCGAACGTTTGCGCATGTCCGTCAGGCACGAACACCGGGTCCCATCCGAAGCCATTGTCTCCTCTTGGCCTGCCTGCAATTCTGCCCCCTACCTTCCCTGAAAACACCTTCACCCCCCTTCCATCGGCGTAGCCTATGCATGTTTCAGCGTATGCGGACCTGCGTCCAAAGGAGTCTACCATCCTGCATACGCCTGCGGTTCCCACCGACTCAATGAGCGGCTTTGCAAGGGCTCCGGGGAAGCCGTTCATGGCGTCTATGTAAAGGCCCGTGTCCTCGACGAACAACGGCCTGCGCAGTTTTCTGTAGGCCTCCTTGGCCTTTTCTGACACTACCTCGCGCACCTGCACCGACTGTATCTCCCTCAACTCAATCGTCTTCATCCTGATCCTAAAATCACTGAGTATGGAGCTTGCCTCTTTGTATTTCCCCATGTTGGAAGTTACGAAGCACAATTCCGTGAAAGCACCGCCTACCTCTCGATGTCGAATCTCTTCAATATGGTCGGTATTGCATCAACCACATCACTCGGCAATATGTGGTTGCCCATCTTCCTATGCAGAAGATCGCCAATCCTGGCATGCACATACGCGCCTGCGACCGCAGCATCAAACGATCCCGCTCCGGCGGCCATGTACCCCCCTATTATCCCTGAGAGGACATCGCCAGTGCCCATGGTGGCCAAGGAAGAGGAACCCGACCTGATCACCTTTGCGCTGCTGCCGTCGGTTACAACTGTGTCATGGCCCTTGAGCAATATGCAGCAGCCAAGCCTTTCCGATAAGGATGAAGCAAGCGCGATCCTCTCCTTCAGGGGATGCCTGTTGGCGCTCTTCCCAGACAGCCACTCGAATTCCCGATCTTGTGGGGTAAGGACCACGCCGCCGTTAAGCCTGCCAGCGTCCCTTACCGCGTATATCGCGTCGGCATCTACCACCGCCTTCTTTCCCCCTGCTACCGCAAAACCTATGATCTTCGATGCCATCCTGAGCGACGGCCTGCCCCTTCCGAGTCCCATGCCGATGACCACGGCGTCAACGCGTTCCAACTGCGCTCTAATCTCTGCAAGGCTGCCGCCGCCTATGCCCCTTCTTCCAAACGCCTTCACTATGGTGCTCGGAGAAAGGGCCCTTACCGGGTTTATGATCGATGCAGGCACGTAAAGGTACACATAGCCTATGCCGACCCTGAGCGCCGCTAGGGCATTGTAAGCCGCATTCGCCGCCAGCGCAGGTGCGCCGTGGTATTCCGAACTCCCCGCTATCACCGCAACCCGTCCATTGTCCTTCTTGCTGCCGTAGACATCCCTGGCCTTCGTTGCCTTGGCGATGTCCCTGTCCGTGGCAGCTGTAACGCGCATGGTAAGCTAATGATGTAAAACTATATACACCTTACATCTAGCGCTAACCAATAAGGCCGGCCCTCCACCAAAGCGCCCTGCCGAAGGCCGCGGCCCTTTCTCGCAAGCGAACTGTGCGCAGATGCGAAGTTCTTACGGGATAGCCGACCTCCGGAACCTAACCGTTTGTCTATTGCCGCTGGTCGGATTTGAACCGACGGCATTCCGGTTTCTGCTTCATCAGCCTTTGATCAAACTCTTTCCAAAAGTTTGTCTTCAGCCGGACACTCTCCCGGACTGAGTTACAGCGGCATGTTGCCCAAGAGTGTTTTAGGCGCATATTTATTTGTTGGCAACGTATAAAAAGCGATGCTTGCATGGATACAAAGTGGAGCGCTCTGGGCACTGCCGCGGCGTACATGCGCACAGACGGCCTCGAGCTCCGCGATTACCAGTCCAACATAATACGATCAGCACTGCACCGCGGCAACACCCTCGTCGTATTGCCTACCGGGCTCGGCAAGACCCTGATCGGGGCAGCTGTGATAGCAGATGCCCTGTCAAGGGGCAGGAAGGCGGCATTCCTCGCGCCAACCAGGCCGCTTGCAGAGCAGCACCATGCCACTCTTTCAGGGCTCCTCAGGCTCAGCGGAGACGAACTCCTCCTTCTGGTGGGATCCGTCAGCAAGAACAAGCGCGCGGCTCTTGAAAAAAGCGCAAGGGTGATAGTCGCTACGCCGCAGACGCTCTCAAACGACCTGAAGGGCGCGCTTCTGTCCCTGGACGAGTTCGGCTGCGTCGTCTTCGACGAGTGCCACCGCGCAGTCGGCAAGTATGCATACACGTACATAGCCAACGAGTGCTCTGTGCGCGACGTGCTCGTTCTCGGGCTCACGGCCTCGCCGGGGAGCAAGAAGGAGAAGGTAAACGCGCTCATCGAGGCATTGGGGATACGCCACATCGAGGTGAGGATATCGAGCGATCCGGACGTCGCAAGATATGTAATGCAGAAGAACCTGCACATAATCGACGTTGAGCTCAACGACACAATAAAGCGCATATCACTGCTCATAAGGCCCGAGGCCGAGGCCGCGCTGAGGAGCCTCAACAGGACAGGCCTGCTCCACTTCAAGAATTTCGACAACATACCAAAAGGAAGGCTGCTCCAGGCGGGCGGCGAGATAAGCAGGATAAGCTCCGATTACAAGTTCGCTGCGATGTACAGCTATGTCAAGCTTCTTAATGTATCGCATGCGTACGACCTGCTCAGGTCAGAGGGCCTGCATCCGTTCATCACATACATGGAATCGCTGCAGAACCGGGAGAAAAAAAGCCGGGGCGTCGAGAACCTGCTGGCGAGCGAGAACATAAGGCGGGCGACGGATCTCGCCGTGGAGGCCGTCAGGCTCGGCGAAGAGCACTCGAAGGTGTTCGCAGTGCTCGACATACTGAACAAGTACAAGGGCAAGGGCATCATCGTATTCGCGCAGTACCGCTCAACGGTAAAGATGCTCGTCGATTTCATAACCAACAGCGGCTTCAGGGCCCGGGCCTTCGTAGGCAAGAAGGAGGGGATCACGCAGGAGATGCAGAAGAGCACGATACAGGACTTCCGCGACAGGAAGTTCGACGTGCTTGTCGCTAGTTCGATAGGCGAGGAGGGCCTTGACATACCCAGCGTGGACGCGGTGATTTTCTACGAGCCCATACCCAACGAGATACGCAACATACAGCGGAGAGGAAGGACCGGAAGGCTACGCGAGGGCGAGGTGTACATCCTGTCGGCAATAGGAACCAAGGACGAGGTGTACATGCGGGTTTCGCGCCAGAAGGAATCCAAGATGGCCTCTTTAATAAAATCGGTAAACAGGTCACTGGAATCAAGGGCGGCTGCCGACTTTTCTGACAAGAGGCAAAGGACACTGTGATCAGTACGGGTTCTTGGTGGAGTAGTAATCCGGCTTCGTTCCCCTGATGCTCGCAAGCGACGATACGAACAAGAGTACTGTCACTATGTGCACTGCCGTGCAGTACTCGCATATATGCCCGACAACGTACTCGGCGTAGAGCAGATAGAGCACGAACAACACCCCGAGCGCATTGTATATTATGCGTATGTCTCCGCCAATCCCCTCACCGATCCTCCTGCAGTTGAACGTGAGGAGAAGCACCGCAATCTCTGCGATGAAGAACGCAACACCGTAATACGCGACAGGAACGCCGAAGAGCATGCCGTACTGGCTGTGTATCACGCTGTTGCAGTTTATCAGCCCTGACGTGGAGCATACCAGCGGCACCTTCGCGTACTCCGCCAGCACGAGGTAAGCCGACGTGATAAGCCCGACAGCAGAAAGGGCCAGCATCACGGCCTCGATTCTCCTCATGTCAGGACCCTATGATCTTCCTTATATCTGTGACATAGGGCTGGGAGCATACGCCGGCCGGCGTGTTGTTGTCGATGCTGCATATCTGCTCGGTCAGGAGGTTCGCCGAGCCTATTATGGACTGCGACTGCGCGCTTGATGTGTTGTAGATATCGTCTATTATAGTGCTCCAGTTCTTTCCATAGAGTATGCTGTATGGATCGTAAAGCGCTCCGCTCACATAGGAATAGTTAGCGAGCAGCATGTACGGCACTGTCTCGTTCGGGTCGTTATGCGACATGAGCGCCAGCTGCTCCTGCGTCGGCTGCTGCAAAGGCTTGTAGAAGGAGCCAGAAGGCTGATTGGTGTATGTCTCTACCCCGACAAAGGCTATGTATGGGCTTGTGTACGTAGAGTTGTAGAAGGTGAATGTCGGGGTTGAAGGAGAGTAATCATTCGCAGAAGAGGTCATTAAGTGCAAATTGGAGAAGTTGCCGAACCTCATGAGCGCTATGACTATGGCCCACCTCTCAGCTGCGCAGTAAGGGCAGTAATCGGCGCCTATGAAAAGCAGCTCCGGCTTGCCTCCAGCCGAGAGCGGATGGCTTCCATGTATGATGTTCAGTATGCCGGAATAGTCCGCAGTGCCTATCCCTATCCTGTTGCTTATGTTGCCCGGGACACTGAGCTGCGCCATCAGCGATGCAGGCACTGCGACATTGTCGTATTTGACAAGCTTCGCGAGCTGCGAGTTTTGCTGTGTGACAAGCACGTCAGCTATAACAAGCACCGCTATAAGGATGAATGCAGCATAAAGCAGCTTCCTGTTTCCCCTTCTTCCTCCATGCGCGCCAATGGGCTTCGCGCTTCCTGGACCATGCTGGTTCCTGTCTTGGTTCTGTTCATCCATCACATCACCCTGTAAAGCAGCATCTCCTGCACTGAACCTTATTGCGCAGTAATATTCCACATGAACATTAATAAGGCTTGCCTGGAAACGGAACCGCGATAAATGCTCGGCTCCTTGGGGCGTGTGAGACGGAACTGATGGTTGTTTGAGGAACAGCGGAGAGGAAGGACAACCAAGCGGACTGAATCTGTTCCGCGTAGAACTGCCAGGTTTTTGGCGCGCGCCGTACACCATTATGAATGATATAACTGAAATGGCCATAGTTGCCTTTGTGCTCGACATAATGGATCATAAAGAACATGGCAGGAAGTTCGGATACAGGGCTGGCCCTTTTCTGCTTTATTCCTGTTCTTCAGTGCGGCGGGTGGCTTGGGGAGGTTCAAGAAGCCTTGCCGCCCTTCAGGGCTGAGACGAGCCGGACCCTCCAATGTCTAATCGCGCCACTGAAAGAATACTGCAGAGCACCTGCGTCCTCCAGGAGAGCTACTCCCGGACACGGTCTGAAACGCTGTTTTCAAAGACTGGAGAAGTAGCAAGCGGCGCTCGAGGATACGATTGCCTATGCAGTGCGACAGCCCCGCAAGCAGCGTCGGTGAATCGAGAACATACCCGATGCATGATAATCATCAGGGGAGCCTCGGGCTTTAGTTAGAGGAGGATGTCCTGCTTTGAAGTCCGGATTTCATGGAAACACCTAACCGTGCTTTGCTATCCTTGCGGTGTGTTATCACACTGCGCTTGTCGTCGTATTTTTTGAAATGGGCAGGCAGAGCACGATGCCTTAAACAGCACTCTCTTTTGGCGGTGAGTGCGGTGATTGGAGGTAATCATATCTGATAAATCTGCATGCTCACGTTTGGATTCAGGCTGCTAGGATATGGATGCAAGGGAGG
>JAMCZF010000018.1:2759-12195 GCA_023485825.1 Candidatus Martarchaeota archaeon | reverse complement strand
GCGCAGAGGGCTGGTCGGCTACGGCAGGCATACGCACATTCGTGGTGCTTGACGAGGCCTGGAAGGTAGCAAGCGACGAGCGCAGCGACGCCGTGACGATAATCCGCGAAGGCAGGAAGTACCAATTCGGGCTCATAGTCGCATCGCAGAACCCTACCGACGTCAACGAGGCGATATTTTCCAACGTGGGCACGACCTTCATGCTCCGCATACGGTTCGAGAAGTTCATGAACTACCTGCAGGGGTCGCTAAACTTCTCGGACTACATACGCGGCGAGATAAGCAAGCTCGGAGTCGGCGAGGCCGCGGTGGACATGGCCTTCAACACAAGCGTCAGGTTCCCCAATGTCTTCATGATAAACAAGATAGTCGGGGAGCTGCCGCTCGATACGTACATGATATCGCTGCTCAGGGTCCTCACGCCGCAGGAGCTTGACGATGCCTCTGTCCAGAAGGACTGCTCCTTCGACAAGAATGGCCTGAGCTCGAAGCTCATAAACAGCGGGGTTGGGTCCGACGTGATACTAAAGGTGCTCGCGAAGCTTGGCGACCAGGGCAACAGCGTAGATGTTGTCGAGTTCACGGAGATGCTGATGAAGGAGGGGGCAAGCCGAGAAAGCGCGGTGAACGTGCTGCGCAGCATGGAAATAAAGGACCCCATGATAGCAAAGGTGTTCTCATACGTGAACAAGGGCTGACGGTTATGGTGCGCAACTCTTTTTTGGTGAGCAAGGTCGACCTGAAGAAGATGATAACATCGCTCGGCGTCAATGAGGCCGGCACTGAGGAGATGCTGGCCAAGCTCGACAAGATGCACAGGCATGTTGATGTGGTGGCATTCATAGGCATGCTTGAGAAGCTGGGCGTGCACGGCAAGGACATAACCAATGTGCTGCGCAGGATAGGCATAGGCGACACAGACATAACGCAGGCATTCAATGTACTCGACGAGGAGCGCATTGAAGAGACGTTCGGAAAGGTCTCAAGGATTACGCTGGTGGATTGATGGCTATAGAGAAAGGGAAAACAGAGAAAAGGAAAAGCTACTGCATACTGTGCGCCAAGGAGCGCGACGGCATACCTGTAAAGGAGGACAACGTAATAAAAGCGATCAGGCTCATAAAGCGACACGTGCTCAAGTCAGAGAAGCGGAACAGGCTGGTGGTATGCAAGGAATGCTACGCAGACTACAAGAAGTACAGGAAGAGGTATACGCGCAGGCAGGCGATATACGTGGGCCTCGGCATAGTGTTCCTGATTATGCTCCTGGCCATAAGCCCTACCTGGCAGAGCAAGCTGTCCGGTGCGCTCATAGGCATTGGGATGACTCTGCTACTGTATCTGCTGTCGCTGCTGAATCACGTCCCGGAGATCGACATTCCATCAGATGGCAGACGATCCGCTCGAGCAGGGGAGGCAAGCGCAAGCAATAAATAGATAGGTAAGTCATTAACATGTGTGATTACGGTGGCTTCTGAGATTTCTAACGTTCCTGATGAAAAGACCACCGCACCGAAGGTAGAGAAGTTCAGGTTCAGCGCCAGCGTGCTTTCCAGCATCGAATCCATGAAGGCGAAGCTGTCAAAGGTGCCTTTCTACTCGGTGGACATGGCCGGAGATTCATTGGTTGTCGGCATGGTCGAGAGCAGGAACATACGCAAGCAGCCGTACCTGTTCTACATAATGAACTTCAACGTCGACTTCGCCGAGGTCATATACTCAATACCCCCTGACATCAGCGAGTCCCTGCGCAGGGCCGCCGTGCTCAGGGGCCTCGCTTCGGCGCTGTCCATAGTGGCCGACGACTACAAGGTCAACGTGTCCGAGCTGATGCAGTACGTTGATTCTACCCTGGACAAGCTCCTGCAGGGATTGTCGCAGAGCTACAGCTCACTGTACAACAAGTACGACTCGCTCCTTGATGAATACCGCGCACTCAAGAGGCTCAATATAGAGCTGTCATCTTCGAACAGGAACCTCACCATACAGGCGACGCAGCTGAGCGAGGAGAACAAGCGCCTCAAGGCGGAACTCGACAAACTGCAGAAGTACTCCGACGAGTCCCTGATGTCAATAATAGAGGAGTGGATCGAGGTGCACAACAACACCATCGACATAGAGGCGTTTTCCAAGACCTACGGCATTTCAGCCCCGCGCGCCGAGGAGGTCCTGGACAAGATGGTGTCGATGGGCTACCTCGAGGTAAGGGGATGAGATACAGCGTAATCGTGGCCAAGAAGTTCTCGTACATCAGGAGCTACAGGATCCTGAAGAGCACGCGCGGCTCCTCAAACCCCCTTTCTCGGTTCGCCCAGAAAATCGTCGACAAGTATCTGCTGAAGAAGCAGAGCATATGACTTGCGGCATGGTAAAATGACATCGAAAAAGAAGGCAACAATACTTGTATCCATCGTGGCCATAGCAATAGCCGTGTTCGTGCTCGCCATCTACATTGTGCTGTCCAATGCCCTGGGCGGGCTTCATCCAATCAAGACGGTCAACGGCACAATATCGGTCTTCAGCGCGGTGACGAAGACAGGCATAGCAACGTACAACATGTCGAGGGTGCTTGACGAGTTCGCCAAGTTCAGGTTCGAGTTTTATAACGTAAGCAGCGCCAACATAACGCTAAGCATGTTCCAGAAGAACCCGGACTTCAACGTGTACATAGTGAATCCGGGCATATCATGTTTCAACTGCTTCGACTACTCCTCCCTGTATTCGGATATGTACAAGGACCTTGACATGTACGGCATAAACGCAACAACGAGAGTAAGAAGCATAACCCTCAATCAGGTAAATCAAACTGCGGACAACTCCCTCATAGTCCTGTCCACGGGCCTGTTCCCCGCCACGCTGCTTCCCGAGACAGGCCTGCCCAGGTATCCCGGGACACCGAACATCACGGTCCTCAATCTGCTGCAGCGCGGCGACTACATAGTATACGTAGGGCAGAACTTCTCGCGCGCCGAGTTCAACGGCCAGATACAGCTGATGCGGAACCAGACGCTTGCACTCCTCAATACCACGGGCCTGTGGGCGCTGAGCCCGACGCGCAACGCCACCCGCTCCACGCTGTTCAACTTCACCAACCCCACATTCGGGTTCCATCTCGGCAGCCTGTACGGCGCCATAAACTATACCGGGGTGTACAACGGAACGTTCATAGCCTTCAGCAACTATCCCACAATGATATGGCACAACGTCGGGGAAGCCGCGTGGGCTCTCTCCAAGGCCATAGCGCTCAGGTTCTGGATGAGCCGCCTTGCCACCGGCAGCTTATCAATGAACAGCATGGACATCATGGAGAACGGCAGCATTACACTGCTCACGACAAACATGTCGCTTAACAACACCCCGGACGCAGCCAACCTCATAAACGCCTCATACTCGATGATACAGGTCAACGCATCGAATAATGCGACATGGCTCGACAGGTCAATAACGTTCAGGGTCCCATACAACTCAAACGGCACTCTTTCACTTCCATCCCTTGTAGGGTACGGAGACCTCATATCCGGGCAGGTGAACATAAACCAGGTGCTGTCAAACAGGTCATTCTTCATAAACGTGTCCAACAGGAACCTGCAGTATGCATACGAGGTCAGCCTGGGCGCATTCAGCACCGCGGTGCCATTGATCCACTTCTTCAAGCGTTTCGGCGACCTGCCGCTTGACCAGTACTACATAGCTTCCTTGACAGACATATACAACAGGCACTATGGCTACGCCCTCTTCTTGGTGCCTTTGCTCGAAGTCAATTACACATCCGCAAATTTCCAGCAGGGGATATTCACGTTCAGCGTATTAAGCAACGGGCAGCCGCTCTCAAATTCAACGTTCACCGCAAGCATAGACGGGCAATACAACCAAACAGGGACAGTGACAGACGGGGTGATCAATTATACCCTGCCGAAGGGGGCGATAGTGAAGTACGGCGAGCACAACATAATCATACGCGTACTCAACAGCATCTATGTCACCCCAGAGTATTACCCGAGCCCTCCATCCATACCCCCCCTGTACATAGAGATGGCGATAGCCGGGGTAGTGGTGCTCCTCCTGAACCTGCTGCTCCGTGCGCCCAACCGCGAGGATTACTTCATAGACGTCTCAGAATCCCCCCCGCCAAAGCAGGTGGAGATCGGCGTGCCGTCTGATCAGATAGTAAACCTTTTCGATACCGTAAACATGCGCCGCTACTGGAAGTACATGCCGCTGACGCCTGAGGAGATGAAGTCCGGGATAAGCGCGAACCTCAGGATCAACAACACGCCTGTGTCGGTGACGCTGCAGAACACGAACGAGGTCCTGTACGAGCTCGAATCCAAGGGCCTCCTGTCAAACATTGGCGATTACTACCTGCCTGTGCGGTGGGAGCAGGCATCAAAGCATGACGCAGAGTACCTTGTCATATTCAGGAAGCTAAGGGATCACCTTGTAACGCATGCCTCCCTGTTCACTGACCTGGACCAGGGCGAGGGAGCCGACATGATCCTCACATCAAACGGCAAGCAGGTTCCAATCTACATATTCTCAAGGAAGGGCGGCATGCGCCGGATAAGGGTCGAAGCAGGAGCCAAGGCGTTCATCGTTTTCATTAACAGCGAGGCCATGTACGAGTTCACCGACAGGCTGTATAGCACCTATGGCAGCACATCAGAGATGCTGCGCATCGCCATAGAGTCAGGCGCCGTCAAGCTCGTGGAAACAGGGAACCTGGAGCCCATGCATTACTAGGCCATGCGCGCTATTCCTTCCCATCCCCTTCGACTGCATCTTCCACACCTCCAGCATCGCCGGCTCCCTGCTCCTGGTCCCCCGAGCCGCTGAACAGCTTGCTGTACTTCTTCTCTATGGTTGACTTGAGCTCGCTTTCTATAACTTTGCTGTCCTTGCCTGTTATGTCGCCAAGGTCCCTGGACAACTGCGATACATACCTTATTATGGTCTTGTACCTAGACTCCTGCAGGTGCAGGGTCCTGACGCCGCTCAGGTATCTCTGCAGTATGCGCCCGCAGTCCATGACCGCCAGCCTTATCTCCTCTACTATGTCCTCCTCTTTGGCGATAGCCTGCTTGCCAACCCCGGAGTATGGCACATACACGCTGGAAACATTCACGAGCACGCTTACCGGCTCCTCATCGAACTTGGCGATGCCGTACCTCTTCCAGTCAATGCTCTTCGCCGCCTCTGTTATGGCGCAGTTGGACGCATCAAAAAGAAGCGGCACCTTGTTTGCGAACCTGAGTATGTTCCCCTCGGCCTCTATTGCGGTGCCGTCTGCCCTGGTCCCGTTTACCTTCTTGCCCGAAGAACCCCCATACGCTATCCCTGCCTCCACTACAAATGGCACCCCTCCCCTGAAGACCTTCGGCTTCCTCTCCACCACGCCAAGGAACTTCGGCGCAAGTATGTTCTTCATTGTCGTCTCTATCTGCGCCTCGCCTATCACAGACATTGAATCAAGCTCTGGCGCCATCCACTTCACCTGCTTGAAGGCCTTGACCACCTTCTCGGCATCGGCCCATGACATCTTCGTGGGATCCGAGTCGAAGTCGATGTCCTTGGCGATATCCTTGAGCTCCGCCACCTTGCCCGGAGTCACCCTGGAGAAGGTCTCGGTTAGGAACGCGGAGAGCTTCCTGTTAATGCTCCTGTGTGCGTATTCTATGAAGTCATTGACGTCTATGCCAAGCGGATGGGGCTTTATCGCCCTCGGCTTCCTCGGAAGCTCGCTGCTGGAGCGCAGGAACGCAGATTCCTTGCCATCAGGCTCGATCAGCGTTATGCTCGCGTGAGGGTTGGACAGCGCGGTGCGCTTTATGTACTCGTAGACTCCGTGGTCGCTGTTCTCGTACTTGACATCGCCGAATTCGCCGCATACCGTCGTGCCGCGGCCGCCGTCCGGAATCTGCGACACCATCTTGATGATGGGCTTGTTGGACTTTATGTCAAGGTCTATGTCGCACTGGTAGCTCTCCTTGCCCGTGGATGACTTTACATGCGTAGGCTTCCCTGTAGTTATCTTTGAGTACAGCGTGCAGCCTGTCGCGCCTATCCCCTGCTGGCCCCTCTGCTGCACGTACCTGTGGAACTTCGTGCCCGCAAGCACTGTCGCATAGACCTTCCCGACGTGCTTGAACGGTATCCCCGGGCCGTTGTCTGAGACGCATACAGTGTACCTGTCCTCGCTGAGCATCTTCACCTCGACCTTTATCTCGGGGAGAACCCCGGCCTCCTCGCATGCGTCAAGAGAGTTGCTCACGTATTCGTGGACGACGGTGGTTAGGGAGCGCACCTTGCCAGAATAGCCCAGCATCTGGCTGTTCTTGCGGAAGAACTCCGATATCGAGTGCTCCTTGAATTCGCGGAATATCTCATCTGCAGTTGTACTGGTCATACAGCGCCGCCCTCCCTGTACTTTCGCCTTATGCCTTCCAGGGTCTGCATCTCCTTTTTATGCGTTCCGCCATCAATCAATACCTTCAGTGCACCCATCGCGATCTCTACCTGCTCGTTCGTGCCTATAAGCCCTATGGTGTTCCCATATACGGCCATCGAAGCCCCGCTCACGCCCTGCACGTATTCCTTGGCCTTGCCGCCCGAGCCTATTATCCTGGCCTTGATGCGCCGTATCTGGTCCTCGTTGCGCAGCACATCCTTGAGATTTATGTACTTGAAGAAGTAGCCCTCGTCAATAAGCTTGTACGCCGTATTCATGGGGAATCCCCTGCCGAACGCCTGTATCACGTTCTTCGCGTTGTATTCCTCGTACGGATCGCCGTCTATGACTACTTCGTTGTCCTCGTTCAGCTCAAGCCTGCACCCTAGCGCCTTGGCGGTTTTCGCCATAATACGCCGAAGCACATCGGCACGTTTCTGCGGTATAAGTATCCTCTCCATGTCATCAGGAAAAGTCGTCAGAAGTATTTGATGGAAAAGATATTTTATAGCTATGCCTCTTCCTCCAGGATGCGGCTCTTGGATATCCCTGCGCATGCCCGACGGACAATCCGTGTTCTAAGGCCTGAAGCGCATGGAGCAGCAGCCGCCATCCTGCGCCATGATACGGCATATCAGGACAGGATGTCGAAGGACAGGGCAATATCCCACTGGGTAAACAGCGTGATTATAAAAAAAAGAATGTCAGGAGCGCATTATTCCTGGATGACCGCAATTAGCGGACATGCGCTGTGTATGCTTATGTCCGTTAATAAGGAACATTTAAATAGCTTTTGGTTTATATTATGATTCAATCGTGATTGTTTCGCGAACCGCGTGGTCGGGAATCGCGACGCGTCACCATTTGACGAGTATGATGCGATGGCGAAGTCGACAAAACAGATCGAAAAGGAGATGCAGACCCTCAAGCAGGAGGTAAGCGCCCTTCTCAGCTCATTATCAGCGAAGAGGGAGCCTGCGCCCGCGGCAGACGCTGGGCTCTCCGCGCTCCTGAAGTACATGACCGATGAGAGGGAGCGCACGAACAAGATGCTACAGGGCATAACGGCCAAGATAGCCAAGCTTGAGGACGACCTGCGCACGGGCTATGGCGCGCCTTCCTACGTGGCTGACCGGCGCCAGGTCCCTGTGTCGAATCTCGATGCGAAGGTTCTCAACTTCATACAGAGCAGGGACATGGTCTGCGCAGACCAGGTGCGCGAAGCCATGGGCTACAGGGGCAGGAACGCCGCGTGCAGCAGGCTAAACAAGCTCTACAAGCTGGGCGTGATAGAGCGCTTCCAGCTTGGTCACAAGGTTTACTACAAATATGATGCTGGCAGGGCGACCGATATACTCATTATATCACCTCCACAGTAAATCAACAGGCCTGCTCTTCGGCAGGCCTGTCTATTCCTTTTTTCCGGCATGCCTCTCGCAAGGTATTTAGCATAGTGGAACTATGTAGTGCTGGTTGAATGGGCGTAGTCGTAATATCACACGCGGCAGATCTTGATGGGATAGCATGCGCCGCGCTCATAATGCGCAAATACGGCATAACGGCAAAGAGCGCGGTCTTCATGGATTACGACCGGGAGAGCGTACTGCGCGGCGAGAGGCAGTTCAGGAAGCTTTTCAAAAGAGGCGCAACGCTTTTCATAACAGACCTCAGCGCAGAGTCAACGCCTGACATATTCCTTCGCATTGTCACGCACGCAAAGAGGATGCGCGGCAGGGTCTTCTGGTTCGACCACCATACGTGGAGCAAGAGGCACATAGGCAGCATTGCGCTGAGGTGCGATGCAGCTGTAGTCGGAGAGAACGGGCGCTTCTGCGCATCTGAGATAACCGCGCGGGAACTGGGGCTCCGCGACAAATATACGGCTGGCCTGCTAAGAACGGTGCACGCCGCGGACTTCGCGCTCAAGCCGAAAAATGCAAGGATGAAGCTCATCATAAAGGCATATGCGCTTGGCCTCTCATACTTCAGGATGAAGGGTGGCGCCGTGTTCCTGGATAAGGTAGCAGGGATCTCCGAGTCGATAAGCATAGGCAGCGCGCTGCCAGGATTCCTCAAAAGGGCATCTGACGCGTTCGAGAAGCTCAACGAATCGCGCCTCAAGGCGATGCTTGCGACTGTTGTCAATGGCGGCGTGATATCGGTCGCGTTCACGCCTGTGGTATCGACAAACGATGCCTGCGCCATGATAATAAGGCAGACGGGCAGCGACATAGGTTGCTATGTGGATACGGACAATAACCGCGCGCACCTGCGCAGCATAAGGAATGACTGCTCCATCCTCGCCCGCCGCTTCGGCGGCGGGGGCCATCCGCGCGCCTCGGCATTCGACATAAGCATGGCGTACGACCTGCGCAGCGCGCGCAGCCGCAGGGAACTGGCAGACAGCATAATAGGGGCTGCAAGGCGCCTCTACTGAGGTGCGCATCGTCCAGTTTCCTGTGCAGGCGCCTTGCGCATGCCCGGCCTGAATATCCGACGGCGCGGCGGGCTAGGCAATGACCCCGAACCCAGAGAGCTTCCACCGCTGGCCGAAGTTCCTGAGCACCGATATCTTCGCCTCGCTGTCTATGCACGCCGGCCTGTTGAGCTGTACCTCAATGCTGCCCTTCCTCGCGTTCCTGACCATTCCCACATATGTTCCAGTGCCTATGCCGAGCAGCACCGGCTCCCCGTTCCTGAATGATTGCTTTGGCAGGTCGCTCCTGTTGAGCGAGCTGTAGTTCAAGGTGATACTGCTTGCGACCTCTGGCAGGGTGCCTGCCTTTCCGATTACCTGGCCGACAAGCCCGTCTGCCTTGGTGAACGCCGGGTCGGTTTCAGTTCCTACAGCTATGAGGCCCCCTGCTATGGCGCTGTCGAGGCGTTCGCTGCCGGCAGACAGGCCGCTTATCCTGGTGACGAGAGGCTCATATGAGTCCTTCTTCGCCTTGCCGCCCATCGCGACTCCCGGCTTTATCTCTATCTCGTCGC
>JAMCZF010000018.1:533-2749 GCA_023485825.1 Candidatus Martarchaeota archaeon | reverse complement strand
GACGCCGCCTACGAGATCCTTTATCTTGCTGCCCGGCTTGTTGACGTCAAAAGACCTCGCGACATACATCATCGGGTCAGCCGACCTGTCCCTGTCAGGAACCCTTATCCCGATTATCTCGTTGAGGAGCGCATCAACATTAATGCCCCTGTTGGCCATGACCGGCACTACATGCGCATTCTCCATCACGCTTCCCTTTATGAACGATTTTATCTGCTCGTAGCTCTTCCTGGCCTGCTCCTTGCCGACTATGTCTATCTTTGTCTGCGCCACTATCACGTTCTTTATTCCGAGGGCGTTGATTATCATAAGATGCTCCCTCGTCTGCGGCATGGGGCACGGCTCTGAAGCCGATATGACGAACAGCGCGCAGTCTATTATGCTGGAGCTGGCTATCGCCGTGGCCATAAGGGTCTCGTGGCCCGGCGCATCGAGGAAGGAGACCTTCCTGAGGGGCTCTGCCGCAGCGCCATCCCCGCATTTCCCCTCGACGGTGTAGGGGAACTCCCCCCCTGAGCCGCACTTCCTTATAATTGCGTCTGCGTAGCCCAGCTTTATAGTCATGCTCCTCTTCAGGCTCTCGCTGTGCACGTCTGTCCACGTGTGCGTCAACGCCGACACTATCGTCGTCTTTCCATGGTCCACGTGCCCCAATGTGCCTATGTTAAGCTCGCTCTGCTTGTCCATCCAACAATCATTCCTCCTTCTTCTCCCTGGGCTTGAAGAGCTCCTCAACGGCCTTGCTGCCGTATTCCTCTATCACGGTATTTATCTGCACCGTGTCGTTGCTTATGATGTTGCCGCGCACGGTCCTGCGCTCCCTGAGGCCCTTGCCCCTCCTCCTCATGCCGGTGCCGTAGCTGAGCAGCGGCGCCGCCTTGCGCGTGCCGTCTATCTCCTTCCTCGAAGGCGATCCAGAGCTGTCGCTCAGCCCGGTGACCTTGAGCTTGAAGCCGTCAAGGCCCACGATCGCGCCGTCGAGATGCTCTCCCATCTTCCTGCCTATGAGCTGCGACTCGCGGTCCTTCGGCACTTCCGCCTGCGCCGTCTTCCCTGTCTTCCTGTCAGAGTAAACAATCTGCATAATGCTCACTTTTTTATCGCAATGCCCTGCGCAGCAAGGCTACCTGTACATGTTCTCCGGTTCGTCCTTGAACCTGCGTATGCGCTCCGACACCTCCTTAGGTATGGCCGGCCTTATCTCCTCCAGCGCGCGCCTGAAGTCCTCCTTCCTGACCGCGTTCCTTCCTGCCCTTATGGCGTTCATCCCCGCCTCCCTGCATATGTTCTCTATCTCTGCGCCGGTGTAGTTCTCTGTCTCGTTCGCCATTTCCTCCAGTACAACATCCTTCTCGAGCGGCATGCGCTTCGTATGCACCTTGAATATCGCGAGCCTCGCGTCCGCGCCGGGCATCGGTATGTTGACTATCTTGTCGAAGCGCCCCGGCCTGAGCAGAGCAGGATCCACATAATCCGGCCTGTTCGTCGCCGCTATGACCACCACGCTCTTCAGCTCCTGCAGCCCGTCCATCTCGGTCAGCAGCGTGTCCACTATCCGCTCAGTGACCCTTGAGTCGTCCGTCCCGCCGCGGGAGTGCGCTATAGCGTCTATCTCGTCTATGAATATTATGCACGGCGCAGCGAGCCTCGCCTTCCTGAATATCTCGCGCATCGTCTTCTCGCTCTCACCGACCCACTTGCTGAGGACCTCCGGCCCCTTTATGGATATGAAGTTCGCCTCGCGCTCCGTCGCAACCGCCTTCGCGAGCAGCGTCTTCCCTGTGCCCGGCGCGCCTACGAGGAGCACGCCCTTTATCGGCCTGATCCCCATCTTCTCGAAGACCTCAGGCGTCTTGAGCGGCATCTCCACCGCCTCGCGCAGCTCCTCCTTGACCCGGTCAAGGCCTCCCACGTCCGACCAGTGCACATTAGGGCGCTCTACGAACACCTCGCGGAGCGCGCTCGGCTGTATGTTGCGCATCGCCTCCATGAAGTTGTCCCTGTTTACCGTAAGGTTGGTGAGTATGTCCATCGGTATGTTCGGCTTCCCCACTATGCTGGGCAGTATGTCCCTCAATGTCGCCATTGCGGCCTCGCGCACGAGCGCATTGAGGTCCGCGCCGGTGTAGCCGTGCGTAAGGCTCGCGAGCTCGTCTATGCTCACGTCCTTCGCCAGCGGCATGTTGCGCGTGTGTATCTGGAGTATGACCTTGCGG
>JAMCZF010000018.1:0-481 GCA_023485825.1 Candidatus Martarchaeota archaeon | reverse complement strand
AGCGTAAGAAGCTGCGATACCATGCGCCTCTCGACCTCGTTAGTGACCTCCTCGCGCTTCGGCGCAATGGCATCTATCTCGTCCATGAATATGACCGTGGGCGCCTTCTCGTTCGCGCTCTTGAAGAGCTCGCGCAGCTTCTCCTCGCTCTCGCCCACGAACTTGCTCACGAGCTCCGGCCCCGATATGGTTATGAAGTTCGCCTCGCTCTCATTCGCAACCGCCTTCGCGAGCAGCGTCTTCCCTGTGCCTGGCGGCCCGTAAAGCAGGACCCCCTTCGGAGGGTCTATGCCCAGCCTCTCGAACAGCTCAGGATAGCGTATCGGCAGCTCCACCATCTCGCGTATCTTTTCGATCTCGTTCTTCAGCCCGCCGATATCCTCATAATGGACCTCACCGATCTTTATCATCGATTCCGATACCGGCTCGGGCTTGACGATCACTTCGGTCTCCTTTGTGACCCTCACGACGCCATGCGGCG
>JAMCZF010000031.1 GCA_023485825.1 Candidatus Martarchaeota archaeon | reverse complement strand
TAGGGAGTGCTTACCAAGGACGACGCGATCGGGCTCGGCGTTTCAGGCCCTGTGCTGCGCGCATCCGGGGTCGATTATGACGTGAGGGCCAACAATGCCTATTACTTCTACAAGGAGCTTAACTTCCGCGGAATGGTGCTTAACGGCGGCGACTGCTTCTCAAGGTACAGGCTGAGGGTGATGGAGATGCGGGAGAGCATAAGGCTGGTCAGGGAGGCATTCAGGAAGATGCCAGGCGGCGACCCGTCAGGGCAGATGGTGAAGCTGCGCATGCCGCCAGTGAAGAACAATGTTGTAGCGGTGTCGAGGGAAGTGCCGAGGGGGGAGGAGCTCATGTACATGGTCGCAGGGGACCAGAAGCCGTACAGGCTCGCGATACGCTCGCCTGTCTTCATAAACCTGCATGCCCTGGGCCATATTGCAAAGGGGCACAGACTTGCGGACCTTTACCCAATTCTAGGTTCATTGGACGTGGTGATGGCTGATGTTGATAGGTAGCATAGAGCCTTTTATACAATCCGGCATAAACTCGCCTGACGCGTTAGTGTCAATCGCCTTCATTGCGGTATACGCGATACTCGTGTCGGTACTCATGTCAGTCTACGCCTATGTGTTCGGATGGGTTGAAAGGAAGGTTATAGCCAAGGCGCAGTACAGGCATGGCCCGAACCGCGTGGGCGCGTTCGGGTTCCTGCAGAACCTTGCAGACCTCGTCAAGCTCATGGCCAAAGAGGTCAGGTACCCGGACAATGCAGACAGGGCGATGATGGCGCTCTCTTTCGTGGGGCTCGTCGCCATCGCAGTCTTCATCATACTTCTCCTTCCGCTCACCCCGTCGCTTCTCGCCACTGATTTCGGGCTCGGCCTTCTTCTGGTCTTCGTCGTGTTCGGCTTTTCGCCGATCCTTGTGTTCCTGGCTGGCTTTGCAAGCGGCAACAAGTTCGGCGAGCTTGGCGCGCAGAGGTCGGTGCTCATGCTCATAGGCTACGGCATACCGCTCATCATAGTGGTAGCGACAATAGCGCTTGCCTCGGGCGGCTTCAGCATACAGGGCGTGATAAGCGCGCAGGGCAGCATGCCCTTCGCATTGCTGATGCCCCTGGGGTTTGTTGTGTTCTTCATAACTATGCTTGCGGAGATGGAGCGGCCGCCGTTCGATTTGCGCGAGGCAGATTCAGAGCTCATCGCCGGCTGGCTAACCGAAGCCAGCGGGCCATACTACGCGGTGGCTCTGCTGCTCGATTACACCCGCATGTTCATGGGATCGCTTCTCATAAGCATATTGTTTCTCTCCGGCTGGGCAGGGCCGCTTCTGCCGCCGCTCGCATGGCTGCTTGTCAAGGCATTCGTGGTGTCATTGTTCATCATCATTGTGCGAGCCACGGTTGTGCGCCTCAGGATCGACAAGGTCTTGAGGATAGGGTGGCTGTACCTGTTGCCGTTGTCGATAGTAAACCTTTTAGTTACGTTCATCATATTGAAGGGTTGATGATATGCTAAGGCCCATGGTTGAAACTGTAAAGGCCCTCGGAAGGAAGAGGTTCACCATACAGTACCCGGAGGAGAAGGAGTCGCTGCCGGACAGCTATCGCAGCATGCTAAAGCTCGACATGAGCACGTGCATAAGCTGCTCTGCGTGCGCCATAATATGCCCCAACCAGACGATAACAATGGTGGAGGTCCCTACGGACAGGGGGATAAAGAAGATGCCGCAGATAGGCATTGAGCGGTGCCTGTTCTGCGCGCTTTGCGCCGAGGTTTGCCCGCCGAAGTGCCTCACCCTTACGAAGAACTATGAGGTCCTAGAGGCCTATGACAAGAGGGAGTTCATAAAAAGGCCGGAGGAGCTGGAGTAGGTGCGTGCCATGCTTGACCTCGGTTTTTCAGCGTCTGCGGCGTTCGCCGTGTTCACCGTAGGCGCGGCGCTTGCAGTATTTTTCCAGAGGAGCCTGATGCGCGCCGTGGTCGCGATCACGCTGTCGTTCTTGGGCAGCGCCGTGGTGTTCTACATGATCGGGCAGGGCTTCATAGCGCTGCTGCAGCTTTTCGTGTTCGTCGGCGGTCTGTCCACATATCTTATGGTCGCAGTGTCCTCGGAGCACCGTGAGTTCGGGAACAGATACGCGCTTGTGGCTCTCGCGGTTGTGTTTGCCGCGGGGCTGTCAGTCATGCTCATGGGCGTAGGGGACGGGCAGCCCGCAAACCAGGGATCGTATTGGTACTTCGCTGCCGCCCTGGGCCAGTACTGGCCTTTCATCTTCGTGATCTCTCTGGCGCTGTTCGGCGCCGCGATGGCGAGCGTCCTTGTGATAAGGAGGTTCGTGAGGCTGGTCGTGTGATAGGGCTTGTGTACATCATAGGGGCATGCGTCGCCCTCGTCGGCATAGCGCTTGCGGCCATAGCTGTTGAGCGGAACCTGATTGTGATAATGCTCGCCGTGGAGCTTATCTTCCTTGCAAGCACAATTGCCGTGGTAGGCTTCATGTCTTATCTTCAGGGCTCTGCCATCGGGGCCATGGCATTGCTGTCCATATGGGCCGTGGCCTCTATCGAGATAATAACGCTGGTCGCATTCTACGTCTACATGAAGTCCAGGGGCTACAGCTTCGACGTGTCCCTGCTCTCGAGGTTGAGGTGGTAGCATGCTGGTATTGCTCTTGCTTGTTCCGTTGCTTGCCGCTCTGGGTGCAGCAGCAGTCGCGCCGCAGGGTCTTTCAAGGTTCATAGCGCTTGCAGGATCACTCGCGTCATTGGCCCTGCTCCCTCTCGTAAGCAGCGGGACATACGTTCTCCAGTGGTTCAGCTCTGCAGGCTTCGCGTTCGGGATAGTGACCAGCGTGTCACAGCTCAACCTGCTCTTGCTCGCCATGGTGCTCGGCATAGCTCCGCTCGTAATGCTGTACTCCTTCGGCTTCATGGACACCCTCAGCCAGCAGCGCAGGTTTTATGCGGAGATGCTCGCGTTTGAGGCCGCGATGGCGCTCTTCGCCATGTCCGGAAGCTTCATAACAATCTTCATCGCATGGGAGTTCCTCAGCCTGACAAGCTACCTCCTCATAGGCTTCTGGAACGAGAGGGAGAGCGCCAACGCCGCGGCGCGCAAGGCCATATCAATAGTGCTCATAGGCGACATGGCAATGCTCGCCGCGATAGCGGTCATGGCTGTCGCGTTCAAGACGCTCACGTTCTCCGGGGTCATTGCCGGCTTTTCTGCAGATCCGGGGGCCGCGCTCGTGTCAGTGGCGCTCCTCGCCGTGGCGGCGCTGACGAAGTCTGCGCAGCTCCCGTTCCAGGAGTGGCTGGCAGACGCAATGGAGGGTCCGGCCCCTGTATCGGCATTCCTGCACTCCACGACGATGGTAAAGGCCGGCGTCTTCCTGATCATGCTTCTGCTGCCCATGATATCAGGCGCCGGCCTGGCGCCGGCGATATCGGTATTCGGCCTGATTACGGCCGCGATAGCGACGACGAACGCGCTCAAGGAGAGGCAGGTGAAGAGGGTGATAGCATACTCGACAGTGCAGGAGCTCGGGCTCATGATCTTCGCTGTGGCATCGGGCGCGGTGATTGCGGGGGTGTTTCTCTTCTTCGCGCAGAGCTTCTACAAGGCCCTGTTGTTCTTCAGTTCAGGGGCGATGATGAAGGCAACAGACAACGAGGACATAACCCAGATATCCGGGCTAAGGCGCAACAGGGTCCTGTATGTCGCGACAATATTCGGGGTGCTCTCCCTGGCGGGCTTTGTGCCGTTCGACGGCTTCTTTGCAAGCAGCGCGATCGGAAGCGCGTTCTCCGCCAACCTCGCATATTATGTGATACTCAACGCGTTCGGGCTGCTCACGAGCTTCTACATCTTCAGGTGGTTCCTGTTCACGGAGCAGAGGGACGAGAAGGCGCGGGATGCGGTGGGCTTTGAAGCAATACCTAGGAGCATGTCGTACAGTGCCGCGGCGCTGGGAGTGGCCACGGTGCTGGCATCGCTCGGCGTGCTCTACTTCATGGGCACGTTCCGCATGCCGTACGCCGTGGCATCTAACCTGGTCATCGATCCGGCCGACGCAGCGATAGTGACGGGCATCGCGGTCGCAGGCGCGCTGTCGAGCTATGCGGTATTCAGGAAGCGCGTGGGCGTGATGAACATTATGGCCAACAGGGTACTTTACAGCAGATGGCTCTTCAATTCGCTGTACAGGGCCGTTGCGGCGTTCGTGCTTGGCATGGCATCAGGAGCCGTCATGCTCGAGCGCGGCATAGACTCCGCGTTCAGGGGCATAGGAATGTCGCTCTACGGCTCTGCGGCATTCGTGCGCAGGATCTCCTACGGCGAGATAAACTATTACGTGCTTACGCTTTCGGCGGCCATGGTGGCAACGGTAGTGCTCGTTTACATGGCAAGGTAAGATCATGATGTACGCAATGTACGCATTCTTTGCGCTTCTCGCTGCCCTCGTTCTGGGCAATATAGCACTGCTTGCCGCATACAAGAAGGAGTGGCAGTTCGCGCTCAACGGGATTGTGCTGTTGCTTCTCGTGATCCTGGTATCGTACCTGTACGCGTCAGGCCAGGATTCAGTGTACCTTGGGCTGGTCTCGGTGAACAGCTTCTCGATGTTCTTCATGCTGCTGTTTGCCATTGGCATGATCCTCGCAAACGCGCTTTACTATGAGTTCGCTGAGGATTACTGCGAGCTGGCGATGCTCGGCGCGTTGATGCTTGTCGGCATGTATCTTGTTTCAGGAGCGACGACGCTCGTCACATTATTCCTCGGGCTCGAGCTCGTGAGCATGCCGATGGTGTTCTCTGTGCTGCTTGCGCGGCGCAGCCTGGAATCTGCAGTCAAGCTCTTCATAATGGCGTCAGTATCTATTGCACTTTTCTCGTTCGCGATGGCGCTTGCGCTGGGCGGCGCAGGCACGCTGGACCTGGGCCAGAGCGCGCATACATACCTTATGGTCTTTGTCGCAATCATATTCATAGCGTCGATGGGATTCGAGACCTCGATATTCCCGTTCAACGTGCTCATACCCGACGTCTATGAGGGAGCGCCGGCTTACCTCACTGGGACGATGGGGGGCATGAGCAAGACTGCCGGGTTCGCAGCCTTGCTTCAGATCCTCATACTTGTCTTCATAACATACAGGTCAGCATTCCTGGTCGTGGCGGTGCTGTCGGTGTTTACCATGCTCTACGGGAACATAGCTGCGCTGGCGCAGAAGAACCTGAAGCGGCTCCTTGCGTATTCATCCATATCGCAGGCCGGTTACATACTGATAGGCATCGCCACGTACGCGCCCGACGGGATCGCTGGCGCGCTGTTCCAGGTGTTCGCCCATGCAATCATATTTATAGGCATGTTCGCCATCGTCGCATGGCTTGAGACGCGCAACAAGCACACGATAGACGACATCGCAGGGCTGGCGCGCGAGAACCGCCTGGCTGCATTCGCGCTGACGCTGTTCATGCTCTCGCTCATAGGATTGCCGTTCACGACGGGCTTCATCGGCAAGCTCCTCATATTCCTGAGCGCCGTGAACAATGGCCTGCTTTGGCTGGCGCTTCTGGGCATAATAAACAGCATAATATCGATTTACTACTACGCAAAGCCCATCATCTCGATGTATGCCTTGGAAGAGCGCAAGAGGAAGGCGCGCATGCCGGTGCGGGCGGCCATGGTCGTTGTCTTCTGCCTGTTGCTCACGGTAGCGGTGGGGGTGTACCCGCAGCCGGTGATAACCCTTGTGGGCGCCGCGGCCGCGCACCTTTTCGCATGATGCGAGGCCCGGCCATTGCCCTGTGCTGCGCGCCTCTCTCAGTGCACCAGCAGGAATGGAAGGACGCCGAGCACTATGGTTGAGACGGCAAGGAATGTGCCGGTGTAGTATATTGCCATGGGCACCTGCTCAGTCGGCCAGGTAGCCCTGCCTGACATGAACACCCTTTCCACTATCCAGAACAGTATGCCGGCTAGCAGTAGGATCGCGGCAAGGGGCAGCAGCGCGACTATGCCGAAGACAGCATACGCGCCTATGAATACCAGGAGGTCGCCTATGAAGCCCGCTGTGAGAGGAAGCCCGACCATGGCGAATGTGCCGAAGATGAACAGCCATGCAAGGGGCCTGAAGTGCCTTATGACTCCCTTGAGCGCGCTTATCTCAAGGGTGCCATAGGCCTCGAATATGGCGCCGGCCATGAGGAACATCAGCGACACGGCGATGCCGTGCGCCAGCATCGCATACAGCGCCCCGTTGAGCGCCTGCGCGCTTCCAGCCGCATGCGCTACGACAGCGAAGACCACTATGCTCATCTCTGTTATGCTCGTGTACGCGATCATGCGCTTGAGGTTGTGCTGCCGCATCGAGACCAGCGCGGAGTATACCGCAGAGAGTATGAACAGCGCTGCCATGAACACCGCATACTTTGCGGCGAGAGGTATCATCGTCACGGCCAGTATGAACCCGTAGCCTCCGAACTTGAGCAGAACGCCTGCAAGCACCATGCTGCCAGTTGTCGGGGCTTCTGTATGCGCATCAGGCAGCCAGGTATGGAACGGGAACACAGGCGTCTTTATGGCGAATGCCACAAACAACAGGACCAGGGCGTAGAGCTGCATCGGCAGCGGCATGCTTGCCGCTCCGCTTATTACGCCCTGTATGCTGAAGGTGTGTGGCGTCACCCCGAAGTACAGCACAATGAACCCCAGGAACAGGGCCATGCTTGATATTATTGAATAGACTATGAACTTTATTGCGGCATAGCGCCTGTTGAGGCTTCCGAAGAGCAGGATTATGAAGAACATCGAGAACTCGGCTATCTCCCAGAACAGGTACAGCACCAGGAGGTTTGAAGACAGGAAAAGAGCCATGGAGGATCCCTGCACCAATGCAAAGAGCACGCCGTATGTGCGCTCGTTGTCCCTTATGAAACTGTCAAATACAAGGGAAGCGGCGAAGAACACAATGGAGCTCATGAGCACAAGTATGAGCGATATGGCGTTGACCTGCAGGCCGAAGTCCACCCCGAGCAGCGGTATGTAGCTGTAGCTGAAGCCCGTTGAGAGGCCGATGCGCATGGCGTATACCAGAGCAATCGACAGTGCAAGCACGGCAGAGGACACGATTATCTGCGTCGCCCTTATGCCGCGTTTCTCCAGGAGGAGAATCGGGATTATCGATAGGAAGGGTATAAGGACCAAGAGGGGCAGTATCGGTAGTATCATGGATGCGCCGCCAGTAGTGACATCCTCCCGCGACCGGAGGCCGTGGGACTCCAATGCGTAATGCAATCACCGCATCCCGCAGGGGATGTGTTGCCTGATCCCGGTTCTCCGGGAACGGCCACGCGGTATTTTATCTCGGATCCCGTGCGTGAATGCGTTTGCATGTGCCTCTTGCTTATCCTTGGCCCTTTTGCAAGCCTGTACGACAATGCCATTGACAGTTTCTTGTTTCCGCCTTTGCATGGTTTTATCGGCTTCTCAGGAAGCCTGTTGTATGGTTCTTTTGAGAGACAAGTTTGCAGATTTATCCCCGGCTGGCGTCCTGCATCCGGATAGACCCTGAACCTGTAGTCCCTTGTCGGTTCCATTGCCTCCCCTTTTGTTCGTTTGTATACTTCTTGAAACTTTTATATCTTTCTATTCTGCGGGGGCCTGACTATTAGTCCCGGCCCCTGGTGTCGGGGCTGTGCTCGTCTGCGCCCAAACTGCGGCAAACGTTCCTGCCGAATCGCAACGACGGCTGTGCGCTTGCGGGAGCGCCCTTTGCTGGCGGGGATGCCGCTTCGCCTGCAGAGAGGGCCGGCCGGTGCATGGGGTTTATAAGGAGTGAAGTCCCATATCATAATAAAGTGCAAATATGCATTTCTGTGGAGGGATCAGGCATGGACGGTTCTCGTCAGGCAACGGAACATAACAGGAGGTGCACTGTCCGGCAGCTGCTGAGCAGCGGATTCAGGGAGGGCGAGGTCGTGGACATAGAGGACAGCGTGTACAGGGTATTCAACAAGCTCAGGTTCGAGAGGAACGGCGTCGCGAGGACGAGCAGGATTGTGGTATTCGGAAGCGAGGGCGGCAGCGTCAAGGCGACATTCTGGGACAGGAGCGCTGACATGGTGGACTCGGCCATGGTGCAGAGGAGGGACAGGGCCATAGCAACGAACATGAAGGTCAAGGGCCCAGGGAATGATGTGGAGTTGCACAGCACGAGCTCCACTTATGTGTCAAGGCTTATGCCGGCGAGGAGCGCGGTTACGGACTTTTCCCAGCTGCACGGGGGCGAGAAGAACATAGACGTGTCCGGCAAGGTCCTCTCTGTGGGGCAGGTGAAATACTTCAAGGGCTTGGACGGCAAGGATAGCGGCGTGTCGGACTGCAGCATAACAGATGGCAAGGTCGAACTGCACATCGTGCTTTGGGGCTCGTCAAGCGTATGCGCCGGCGAGATGCACCCAGGGAATTACATCAAGGCAGAGTTCGTTTCGGTCAGGAGCACGGATAACGGAATTGAAATAGCAGCAAACGATTCTGCAAGGCTGCTGCTGAGCAGGCGCCAGATATGATGCGGAACCGAGCCTGCCCACATAGGCGCGTTATCCAGGGCGAAAGGGAAAAGTATATAAAACAAATCATGCAAACCATATGCATGAGGGACTGAAAAGATTCTTTTTCATATATTCCCACCCATATCCAATCTTTTGTAAGGGTGCCCGGCACCCCGGTCCCTCATCTAGTGTTTACAGACGGAACCAGATTCAAAGCACTGGCTTCTGCCAGGGGAAGCATGCGCTCTGCAGGATTCTTTCCAAGGCCGGATGTACATCGAGGGGCATAATCCTCATTGAGGTTCACACACCGCGTTTTTTCACTATCGCGCTATTGCTATGTCAGCGTGCTTGGCGAAGCCCGATGAAAGTTTCTTCACGAACTCCAGGTCGATGGCCAGCTCCTCTGTGCTAGAAGGATTAGTAGCAACAAGCCTTACGTCGCTTATGTTGAGGACCTCTACGGCAAGCTGCAGGTCCGTTATGGTCTCGGCCAGGCTGCGCGACTCCAGCACATAGGTCTCGCTCGGATCGGTGTGCGCCATGCTGCACATCTGGTCGAACCTCGAGCCGCACTCCCTGCAGAGTATCACTGCGTGCCTGCCGTCGCCCTTGAGATTTAGCGCGTTTATCCGCTTCAGGTCCACGAGGGCGCCTTCGACCTTTACGTGCGGGTAGCTCTTAGCGAGCTCCCTGATGAAGCTGGTCTGCAGCTCTACGTTCCTTCTCTCAAGCCTCCGCCTTGCGCCCAGCTCCGCCTTCTGCCTCTTCTCCTGATCGATGAGCTTCAGCCTTTCTCCGGCGAGTTTGAGGTACGCATAGTCCTCAAATAGGCCCACTATCTTGCTCTTTATGTCATTGCAGTAGGAACTGTTGCGGTTCACTATCGCATCGAAGACAACCTTCATCGCGCCGCAATCCGTGTGCCCGAGCACCACTATGCTGTCTATGGAGCCTGAGCTTACCGCATCGCTTATGGACTGCAGCATGCAGTGCGCGTTGGCGCCTGCATTGCGGAGGAAAAGGGTGTTGCCGTCGTTGTAGTTCTCGTCGAGGTAGCGGTTAAGCCTGCGGTCCATGCATGAGATAACGAGCCTTTTTGCCACGCAGACACCGGATTACATCCTTGCCCTTATCCTCTCGCGCGCAGGAACCCTTCGTACCGTCTCGTCTCCCGGCGCCCTCACCTCGAGTGCGGCGCACGAGCCGTTCCTGAGGAGCGAGACGTTCCAGTTTGCAAGGAACTCAGGACGTCCCTGTGCAAGTGGGTTGAAGACCTTCATCTCCCAGTCCTTGAACGGGTCCGTGTTGCAGTATATGCTGACTTTTCTCATGGCCTGGATTGCCTCCGGTATGCCGCCGTTCCATGTCCATTCTCCGGGCTCTGTGCTCTTGACTACCATGATCTCGCGGCTGTTTGATGCCTTGTTGCTGTTTATAAGGTCTTCGATGGCGTAGGTGACAAACCTCAGCGGGGCGGTTGTCTCGCGAGGCACGGATGTGCTTACTATAAATGTAGAGCTTGATCTTGCGTCTATGCCGGCCTCTGCGCGTATCCTCCGTGTGGACCATGTCGTTGCATTGGTCACCACCACGTTAATGTTAGCATTATGATGCGCACGGCTTAAGTCCACAATGCCGTGGCTTATCTTGAGGCCCACGTAATTGCTGAACCTGTCTCTGGTCAGCTCTGCCTGCCTTTGCGAGTTCATCTCCTCGGCTTCCTCACTCGAAGACGGAACGGCGGCGTTTCTCGCAACTCCCGTCAGGAGGAGATTTAGTGAGTCCTTGTCTATTACATCGGCGTGCGAACCGCGGAGGAAGTTTTCCATATACTTGCCTACAGCTGCGCAGCGCCCCTTGTGCCCTAGAAAGTGGATATGCGTCACGCCCCTGTTGATTATCGCGTCTTCGATCGTGCCCATGATCCTGGACGCAAAGGCGCCCTCGGTTCTTGCAAATATAGTATTGCCATCGTTATACTCCCTGTCGAGGATATCATTCATACGGAAGTCGACACACGCTACAACAAGCCTTCTGCCCATTCATTCACCATGGTTTTCAAGCGTAAAGGGACATGTCCCCCGGTACATGGTAATTGTGCCTTGCGGGCCATGCGAGTATTTCAGGCTGGGGATCTTCATAAGGGTACCTGTTCTCACTGAGTGTTATAGGAAGTACTATCTACTGGCACATTTAAATATCTTGCTGAACTTTGGATTTACCTTTCTGTAGAAAATCCAAAATCAGTTATAAGCCTTTTGGTATTTATTGGAGTAGGAGATCCATCGACCAGCGACTCGTACTTCTTGTTCTTTGGGAACAGTATGAATTCGCGCATGTCGCCTGAGCCGTACAGCGTAGCGATGATGCGGTCGTATCCGAGGGCTATGCCGCCCTCTATGGGGGCGCCGTAGCCCAGCGCCTCTATCAGGAACCCGAACGTGCCATCTATAGCCGAGTCGGACATTCCCATGAGCCTGAGGCTCTTGCGCTGCTGCTCCGGGTCGCGTATGCGTATCGAACCCGAGGCTATCTCAATCCCGTTGAGCACGAGGTCGTATTGCCTTGCAAGGACCTTCTCGGGGTGCGACTCCATCAGCTTGGCGGTATCCTCCGTAGGCGCGGTGAACGGGTTGTGCGCCGGCTTGAGCTTCCCGGTCACTTCGTCCCTCTCAAACAGGGGGAAGTTGTCAATCCAGAGGAACTCGAACTCGTTCCCAGGGTAGCCTATCTTATCGCCTATGGCCTTGCGCAGCTTGCCCATAGCGCTGAGGAGCAGCTGCTCTGACGCGTCAGAGCATATTATAATGATGTCTCCGTCCTTCGCGCCCATCTTCTTGAGCATGGCGCTCGACACTGATTTCAACGATTCTGCTATTGTTTCCGGATCTGATGCGAGCTTCTTGTCCTTGACGAAGAGCCAGGTGAGGCCCTTGAGGCCGAGCTCTTGCGCAAGTGCGATGGTCTTGAGCATGTAGTTCTTGTCTATCCTTGATTCCGCGGAGCCGAAACCCGCGTGGAACGCCATGGCCTTTACCCTCCCGCCGGAATCGACGACACGTTTCAGGATGTTGTATCCTGATTTCATCGCCTCATCGGTTATGTCCACGATTTTGCTGTCGAAGCGCAGGTCAGGCTTGTCAGAGCCGTAGTTGTTCACCGCGTCCCAGTAGTCCATATGTCGGAAGCCCGCCTTGAGCTGCTTGTGAAGGACGTCATTGAACATCTTCACAAACAGTTCTTCGACAAGCCCTTGTATGTATTTCTCGTCCTTGAATGATACCTCGACGTCTATCTGCGTGAATTCCGGCTGGCGGTCCTCCCTTGGATCCTCGTCGCGATAGCACCTCGCCATCTGGAAGTACTTGTCAAGCCCCGCAATCATGCACAATTGCTTGTATATCTGCGGCGATTGCGGCAACGAATAGAAGGAGCCCTTCTTCGTCCTTGACGGCACCAGGAACGTGCGCGAGCCTGTTTCATAGGTATCCTTGACCAGGGTCGGCGTCTCCAATTCCAGAAAGCCCTTGTCCCAGAAGAACTGGCGCACTGACTTGGTGAGCTTGTCGCGGAACTCTATGCGCTTCACCATCTCGGTCCTGCGAAGGTCGAGGTACCTGTACTTCATGCGCAGCTCCTCGTTGGCGAGGAACTTCTGCTTCTCCTCTATTATCTCGAACGGTGGTACCAGAGACCTGTTTATTATCTCAACCTCCTCGACGTATAGCTCCACCGTGCCTGTCGGATTGTCCTTGTCAACGGTATCCGGATCCCTCCTCTTCACGTTTCCGCGAACCCGGAGCACGAACTCCTTGCCGATGGATCCGGCGGCGTTGAGTGCCTTTTTGCCCTCGAAAACGAGCTGCGTCGTGCCGTACCTGTCGGCGAGGTCGATGAACAGCTTGCCCCCGTGATTGCGCATGTACGAGTCGCTGGTCC
>JAMCZF010000046.1:5483-12920 GCA_023485825.1 Candidatus Martarchaeota archaeon | reverse complement strand
TTTCCATAGCGTATCTTTTTGTGCGGGCGTGGGAAATATCTCTATCTTCGCGGTAAGTTCCATGAGCTTGATAGGTAGATAAAATATATACGTTTATATTAGGGATAGGATTTTAGTATTAGATACCAGACAACCCCCAACGAGGTTGGGGGAATTCTCCTGAAATTAATATCGGCTTGAAAAAGATAAAAATCCTCCTTGCCGGAGATGCGCCTGACGCGCATCTTGTGCATCGGGCGATGCGCTTCAGGGCGTATTTGTCAGTCTGATCCGGACCAGTATATACAGCATTCATGTAGGCGAGGCTCAGGATATGCCAAAATGCTTGAACGCGGCACGTTTGACCACGTCATTTATGAGCATGAATAACGCGGACAATGCCAGCACCAGCACTATTGGCATGGCGCCTATCTCTGGTATGAGTATCCCGAAATAGGACAGGACAACCCCGGCTATTATGCCAATTGCGGACACCGCGGCAAGCCCGATGCTCGGCGCTGATTTCCAGAATGCCCGGCGCTCCCTTATGCTGAATACTGTGAACTTGTCCGTTACATTGAGCATCAGGAATATCATAGTCTGGAACTGGGCCATGCTGAGCCCGAGGATGCCGAACCCCAAGGGTATGAATATCAGCGCCTCGAACACCAGCAGTATGCCGATGATTCCCGAAGAGTACACCAGCGACCGCATGTTCCATGCATCGGGCTTGTTCGAATAGACCGCATTGTCAGTGGAAAGCGATATGTTGGCTATGTCATTTGTAAATATCAGGAGTATAAGCAGGAAGGGGGTTATGGGGGTGAAGCCGAATGCGATGAACGTCACTGAAACAAAGCCCACTATCTGGAACACCTTTGCCACTTTTGACATGGTGTAGGTCGCCATCCTTTCGAATATCCTCCTGCTCTCTTTCACAGCATCCACTATCACACCAAGGCCGTTCTTGGTGAGGTTCAACGCGGCCGAGCTTTTTGCTACGTCAGTGGCATTGGCCACTGCGATGCCGACCTCGGCCTCCTTGAGCGCAGGGGCGTCGTTAACGCCGTCGCCCGTCATTCCTATCACCAGGCCCTTTTCCTGCAGTGCCTTTACTATGGTGTATTTGTCTTCGGGATAGACCCCTGCAAATCCATCTGCCTTCATTATCCTGTCATTAATTTTGCTGCGCCCACTGCCGAGCATAAGCATATTTCTTCCAAGTCCGACTTCACCGGCTATCTCCCTTGCTACAGGAAGGCCGTCTCCGGTGATCATCTTGACGGAGATGCCGAGATCCCTGAGCTCCCTGATGAGGCGCTTCGCTTCGGGCCTCGGTGGGTCATACAATGCGATCAGACCGGCAAGCTTCCAGCCGCTGTTCTTTGTTTTAGTTGCAACGGCAATGGACTTCAGGCCTTTATTGGCAAGCATCTCGACATCAGAATCCACTCTCTTTTTCATTGAGGCGCTGAGCTTCAACAATCTCATGACAGCAGGGGTTGCGCCCTTTGTGGCTTCATACCTGCCTTTATCATAAATTTCGGCCTGTGTCCTCTTGGTAGACGGATCGAACGGATTGAATGAAATCTGCCTGCCGGCCTTTATGCGCTCAGTGCTTGAATATTCCAGGACCGCGTTATCGATAGGGTCTTTGTCCTCCGTCCTGGACGCCTCTGCCGCATACTTTATCAGTAGCTTTTTATCGCAGTTGTATGGAATCACCTGCCTTACGGTTATTGAGTTCTGGGTCAGCGTCCCTGTCTTGTCTGCGCACAGGACGCTCATGGTTGCTATGTCTTCCATGGCTTCAAGCCTTGTGACAATCACTGACTTTCTTGCAAGTTTCCCTGTGCCTACGGCCATGGCGATAGTGAATGCGGCGGATAACGCCACAGGGACAGAAGCGACAAGCACCACCAGCAGGAACGAAAGCAGGGGCAGCGCTCCTTCGTGCAGCACAAGAATGCCGTATATGAACATTATGGCTATTGCTACAGAGTCTCCGGCGACGAGATACCTCATTAGCTTGAGTATTACGGTTTCGAGGTGCGAAGCGGGTTTCGCAGCCTGGACAAGCTTCTCTGTGATGCCGTACTTCGTGCTGCTGCCTGTGCCGGTTATGATGCACGTGGCTTCCCCTCGCTTTACAACAGACCCCTGGTATATCTGGCTCCCTTCGCCTTTCTCCAAAAGGAAGGATTCTCCAGTTATTATTGACTCGTCTGTCTCGAGCAGATCGCTTTCGGTTATTTTGGCATCTGCAGGTATTATGTCGCCCTGCCTTACCCGTATTGTGTCGCCAGGTACAAGAAACCTTGCTGGGATGGCGCCCCATTTTCCGTCTCGCAGCACCCTTGCATCTGGCGCCAGCATGCTCTTCAACGCCTCTACAGACTTATCAGCCCTGTACTCCTCCAGGAATCCTATAATGGAGTTGAACACGAGAAGCGCGACTATTATGTAGAAGTCATCTAGCCTGCCCAGCGCATATGAGAGCACTGCCACGAGATAAAGTATAAGCTGCACGGGGCCCCAGAACTTCCTCAGCAGGAGCACGTAGGGGCTCTTCCGCTTGATCTTTGTCTCATTGTAACCGTACTTGGCAAGACGCTCGTTTGCTTCTGCAGAGGTCAGCCCTTTCTTGGTGACATCCTCCCCCCCATTAATGGTGTGGGATTTCCCGCTCACTGTGTTAATAGAGGTATTCCCGATTCTGCTAGCAGGCATAATATATTAACCAAAGCAAAGAATAAAAATAAGCCTCAATTGCGCGGCGGCATCCCCTTTTGAAGGGCGCGGGGTTTTCCGCTCACACGGCTAACGCAGGAGTACATTGCACATACATGGCAAGGAATCTGGAAGTCAACCAGGGCACCCAACAGCAACGAGCACGTGCGCAATCCAGTAAACATGGCAGCGCATGCTGCTATATATACATATAGTTTGATGGTTTATTGATTTTATGGAAAAGATCGGGGTAGCAATAGGGTCAATTGTCATAGTCATAATAGTCGTGGCGGGCGCTGCGTACTACATTTCCAGGACGTCAGCCTCTACGGCCACGATGAGCACCGCTACATCTACGATAACTGCGGCTGTTGCCACCACCACTGCAGTGACGACTCCGCATGCGGTCGCTGCGGTTCCTGTTATGAGAAGAACCGGCAGCAGGTCGGTAGAGGTGAACGCCAGCAGGCCGGCAAACGCGACTGTCATTGCGCCGGATGGCGTGAACATAACAGTCAGCATACCTGCAGGCACATACGCGTTGGTGGGCAACAGCCTCCTCGGGGGGTATAACTTCACAATAGCTACGTTCAGCATCGAGAATGTGAGCAGCCCGCCTGGCAAACAGAGTCAGACACCGGCCTATGGCTTTGCATTCGAGGTTAACGGAGAGATCAGCCCAGGAATCTCGTTTGTAAACTCAACTAAGGCGCCTGTGCACCTGACCACAGTAACGCACTACCCGAGCACATGGTACAGCTGGGCTTATGTCGGAGGTGCATTCAACTCATCCACTGGCACATATACTGGTGGGAACTATCTTGTGGAGAATGAATGGTCATATGCGGCAAACGGCACCATGACTAACACGCAGTTCTACAAGCCCATAATGTGGATCTTTACCATAGGCCCTGCCCAGCAGAACGCCGCGGTTACGACGACAGCCAATGCTTCCCCGACAACGACCGCCGTGCCGGACACTACAACGAGCTGGGGGTATGGCTAAACCGCGACGCTGCGGATATGTGGAGATCGGATGAAACAATCAGGCCCCATAGTTATTGGAATAGCAATAGTTGTAGTGGTAATTGCAGTGTCTGCCTACGCCCTTTCCGGTTACGGGGGAAGACCCAATGCCAATGCGACTACGTCTGTAAACAGGTATTCGACAACAGCGACCACCTCCGCTGCGCCTGCACCGGGCAGTCCGACTAGCGGATATGACCTTATGGTAGGGAGCAGCGCGTCTGTAGGCAGATACCTTGAGACGTCCGCGGGCTTTACGCTGTATCTCCTTAGCTCCGACATACAGTACAAGAGCAGCACGTGCACGGGCGCGTGCGTGGACTACTGGCCGCCATACCTATTCAATGGCAGCATTTCCTCGCTCAGCGTACAGAGCGGCATAAATGCTTCTGTGCTGGGCGTGATAACCAGGCCCGACGGGTCCAGGCAGCTCACCTATGATGGATGGCCGCTGTACCGCTTCTCAGGGGACAAGGCTGCCGGGCAGGTAAGCGGGGAGGGCATCGCCGCCTTCGGAGGCGTATGGTACGCGGTGACGGTGCCGAATGCTACCGTTTAGCGCAGTGGAGGGTCTGGAGGGTTCTGGGGGCATCTGTACGTTCAATGACGTGCTGCATCATCCAGTGAATTCATCCCACCGTTAAATCGTGCGGGCTTCATTGCCGGGGATTAGGTGATGCGCGCGCAGGCACTGCGCATCAGGTACCATTGCCGTGCGCGGGTTTCTTTTGGGACATGCCAGGCCTGCGCGGGTATAAAGTATTTTGCCACTAATTCTTATGGCTTGTTGTGGTTGTGATGCAGGAAGGGAAGGCTCTCGTGTCCAAGCTGTATGAACAGCTTGAAGGCAAGGTCATGATAGCTGCGGAGCTCACCGACAGTGACATAGGATCGGCAAGCATCGATGACCTGTCTGCGAAGGTGCTTGCCTTCTTCGAGGGTTACAACGGCCTGAAGATACTCGATAAGAGGACCCTTGACGAGATACAGATGCATACAGAGGTAAAAGAGCCCATTGAGGTTGTGGTGGCGCGGCAGGATTCCTTCAATCCGGAATCCAAGAACTTTGAATCGGATTACAGGATAAGGGACATGCGCGTGGAGAGGACAGGAGCGACCGTAAACGACTTCGCAGCCTACTTCAGGGACAGGTACAGGAGATTAAGGGACATACTGAGCGGCGGGAACATAGGCATGGTCATAAGCACCGACAGGATTGGCCAGTACGCAATAGGCAGGGAAGTGAGCATCGTTGGCATGGTGTACGACAAGGCCATCACCAAGAAAGGCAACCTTATGGTCACCCTTGAGGATGAGTTCGGCACGGCGAAGATCATATTCGTCAGGCCGTCTGGACCAGGGAGAAGCCCGACGAGCATTCTCTTCGAGTCTGCGATGAAGCTCGTTACCGACGAGGTCATAGCCGTCAGGGGCAAGATGGGCACGCCGCCATTGGTCATAGCGACCCAGCTGATATGGCCGGACGTGCCGGTAAGGGTCAGGAAGCAGACAAGGGAGGACATGGCGATAGCGCTCACCTCCGACGTACATGTGGGAAGCAGGTTCTTCATTGAGGGCATGTTCATAAAGTTTATAGAGTGGCTGAACGGCAATGTGGACAGGGGAAGGGGGCTCGCCGGGAAGGTAAAGTATGTGATCATAGGGGGCGACGTAGCCGACGGCATAGGCGTGTATCCGGGGCAGGACAGGGAACTCTCAATATCAGACGTTTACAAGCAGTACTCGGCGTTCATGAACTACATAGAGGACATACCGGAATACATAGAGGTGTTTGTCATACCAGGGAACCATGACGCGGTGCAGCTCCGCTGACCCCAGCCGATGCTGACCAGGGAGCTAACGGGGGATTTCAAGATGAACAATGTGCATTTCCTCCCCAGCCCTTCCTACGTAGAGATAGAGGGCTTGAAGACCCTCGTTTATCACGGCACGTCGCTCGACTCAGTTATACACAGCATAGCGGGATGCAGCTACTCAAGGCCCGAGGAGGCGATGATCGAGATACTGAAGCGCAGGCATGTTTCGCCAATATACGGGAGCCATCCGGTGATGCCTAGCAGGAGCGATGCGCTGGTCATGCCCGATGCGCCGGACATACTGCACATGGGCCACGTGCACAAGAACGGACTCGCGGACTACCACGGCACGCAGGTGGTCAATAGCGGCACATGGCAGGGCAAGACCGGATATCAGGAGAAGATGGGCCACACTCCTACGCCCGGCATTCTGCCGGTTTATGAGACGAAGCGCGCCACTGTGACAACCATAGATTTCAACGGTTTGTAGAATGGACAGCAGGGAGTATTTCTCGATGCTTTCAGAAGGGTTTGAAGACGCATTCGAGGTAGCCAAGAAGGCAAGGCTCAGGGGCCTCGACCCGAAGGATACCGTGGAGATAATACCGGCATCTGACCTGGCGGGCAGGGTGCAGGGGCTCATAGGGATAAATGGCATAGACGTGCTCATCCGGAAGAACCATGATGGCAAGACAAGGAATGCGCTCGCATTCGCCGTGGTCAAGGAGATATGCACGGGCAAGGACTTTGACATATATGACAGGATAAAACGCATAGAGCTGGCAGTCAGGGTCGGCACGGCCGTTATAACAGAGGGGGTGCTTGTAGCTCCCACAGAGGGCATAAGCTCTGTTGCGTCATACAAGAACCAGGACGGTACGTCATGCATAGCGGTCCTTTACGCAGGGCCCATAAGGGGCGCCGGGGGCAGCTCTGCAGCCCTGTCGGTCGCGCTGGCAGACTATGCGCGCCAGCTTCTCGGGATTGGCGAGTACAAGCCGACGAAAGACGAGATAGAGAGGTATGTGGAAGAGATTGAGTTGTACCACACCCGCTGCGCCAGGCTGCAGTACAGGCCGAGCGACGATGACATAAGGTCGATAATAAGCAGCTGCCCGGTGTGCATAGACGGCGTGCCTACAGAGGAGGTCGAGGTGGGGGTTCACGCAAACATGAAGCGCACCATGGCCGACGGTTCAGTGGTGCCCATCACGAACAGGGTGCGCGGCGGCGTTGCGCTGGTGAGCTGCGAGGGCATCGCCCAGAAAGCGAAGAAGATACTGAAGGAAACAAAGAATGCGGGGCTTGAGTGGGGCTGGCTGAACAAGGTCATAAAGGCCGATGTGAAGAAGTCTGATGACATCAATGGCGAAAAGACAGCGGTGTTCCTCGAGGAGCTTGTGGCTGGAAGGCCAGTTATATCTTATCCGGGGCGCAGAGGGGGGCTGCGGCTGCGGTATGGGAGGAGCAGATTCACTGGAATAGCCGCGAAGGGGGTCAGCCCCGCCACCATGATAATAGCCGACAGCTTCATAGCGATAGGCACGCAGATGAAGGTCGAATTGCCCGGCAAGGGCTGCGTCGCCATGCCTGTTGACACGATAGAGGGCCCGTTCGTGAGGCTCAAGTCCGGCGAGGCGTTGCGCATAAACACCGCGGAGCAGGCGCGCGCGGTGAAGAACGATGTGGATGAGATAATATCACTGGGCGATATACTGATAACCTACGGCGATTTCAGGAAGACAAACACGAAACTGCAGCCAAGCAGCTACGTGGAGGAGCTTTGGGAGCTGCAGCTGAAGAATGCAGGAGGCGTGGTTCCGGAGGAGATGGACTTCATGCGCGCATATGCCCTCTCTCTGAAGCACGGCATACCCATTCACCC